>JAWOEI010000123.1:0-2910 GCA_046482825.1 Kiritimatiellia bacterium | reverse complement strand
TGCCCCGCTGAGCGGGACCGCAACCGAAGTGAGATTATGTGATATGCGCAGTTCGAATATTCCTCGTCAGTATATGTTTTAACCGTCGCATCTTTGGTAGAAAACGCTTTGCGTTTTGGGTTGTTAATTTGTCATAACTGTATAAAAATAGCGACAAAGGGGTGCTTCCGCATATAAAATTTATTGAAGTTGGAGCTTTTGAAAAAAGCTATATAGTTGCTTTCAATCAACAACTTATGCAAATTGTCTCCTGAGTTTCTTGTTTTTTGCGACAGGAGTTGATTTTATAGCAACTAATGCATTTTTACTGTAGGGTGGGGTCCGTGACCCCGCCGTGCGCCGATTCGCAGATGCGCCTTGGCTAAGACTGACGAGATGCTAATGTTTGACAAAATCCTGAAGGTATTATAAATTTTTCTCCTGTCAAAGGAGATTCCGGTTATGAAATTTATATATTCGCTTCCTGTTGTTCTGATGATGCTCACGGGGTGTAGCACCATGAGCTCAATGAATTTTTATTCGATGAGTGATGATGTGCAGATGGGTTCGCAGGTTATCGAGGAAACCCGTGAAAGTATGCAGCAGCAGGGGGTGTCCCGGAATCAGAATCCTGAGACTGTCAGTAAAATCAGGACTATGGTCAGGCGTATTGCTTCCGTCTCCGACCACCCTGATCTTCCCTATGAGGTGGATGTCTATTCAACCGGCATTGTGAATGCCATGGCGGCGCCGGGGGGCAAGATAATTGTTTTCGAGGGGCTTTGGGATACTGAAAAAGGCTTGTGCAGAAGTGATGACGAAATCGCCGCAGTGATAGCACACGAGATTGCTCACGTTAATTGTCGCCACTCAACGAAACAGATATCCCGCAATATGCTCTATGGCGGCGCATTTGCTGTGGCATCGGCTATTGCCAAGGTCAAAGATTACGATACCGCTTCCTATATTCTCGGCGGCGCTTTTGTCGCTTACGAAGGATTGCTGGTTACGCATTATTCCCGCAGGGATGAGTATGAGGCCGACCGAGTCGGCATGATGTATATGGCTAAGGCGGGTTATGATCCGCGTGCTGCAATACGTATCTGGCAACGCGCCGCGCAGGGTGGCGGTAGCAGTGGGTCACCGCTGGACATGCTCTCAACCCATCCTAACGATGCCGACCGCATGCAGGCCCTGCAGGAACAGCTTCCCGCGGCAATGGCGGCCTACGGAAAACGCTGACGCTGATTTTTTGTGGGCACCGACTGTGTGTGCCCGTCCGAGCAGGGATACGACCCTCATCCAGTCTTCATCGGTATTGATTTCCAGCTGACGTCCAAAGTGTTTCGGGTAGATTGTGAAGTAGATGCCGTCTGTTTCGTGAATGGTTTCGTTGTTGGCAAGTTTCAGCGGGGCAATAACCGGGATCTCCTCTTCGGCGCATTCCGGAACAAACTCATGTTCATTCTGCAGTGCTCAACGGCATCTCATTTCTGGGTTTTTCGCGGATCGTAATTGGTAAGCTTTACGGGGTTGTCGATATCGCCCACCCATACATTGCGGAATTTTACGCGGTGCTGATGTTCCTGCAAACGCAACGGCATCACCCCTGGTGTTTCGCGGTTACCGGACCCTGTCGGACCAGTGATCTCGATATTGCGATGAATCCATCTGCCGTTAAGTTTGGCGCTCAAGCGTGCGTTGTCGGTCTTTTTGTTGCCATCAAATTTCGCAGGGATAAAATAAATATCGTATGTCTGCCATTCTCCCGGCTTTCCTGCCGCGTTGACATCCGGAACCCTTTGTTTATAGAGTCCACCGCATAAATTGCTTGCGGTTTTAAGTCCGTAGGAATTGCAGATCTGCAGTTCGTAGCGTCCCTGTATATATACACCGCTGTTGCCGGAAGTTTCCGGACTGTCTCCTTCGTTCATGGGCGGCGTGCAGAACTCGACATGAATATGCTGAGTTCCGAAATGCTTTTTTGTATCCATGCTTCCTGCGAACGGTTTGGGTGTTGCAACGCCTTTTTCTTTGTCAACTGTCCACTGCAGATTGCCTTTTTCATACTTGTTCATCCATGGCACTTTTTCAGGGCGGAGCCGCCAGGCTTCAAGCCCTTTGCCGGGAGCAAGCATGATATCCGCACCGCGTGGCGGTAGAGCACCCGTTGTATCGGTGTCGGCTGCGATAACTTCTGCAGTCTTTGAAGAGTCGAGCTCCTTTATTCTCAGATTGCGCCACCTGATCGACATCGGGGTTTTATTGTCGCCAACGCCATGGACCTGCAGACCGATGATGCCTTGCCTGTTTCCGTTATCAATCATTGCGGCTACAGGGATATTATTGAGGTATGTTCTGATCACCGGACCGCGGCAGACGATGCGGACCTTGTTCCATTCGCCCGGCTTATAGGCTGCCTGGCTTTGTGCGGATTCAACCGGGAAAAGCCATCCACGTCCGGCTTCTTCGTAAATGCCAGCACTCCATTTGCGGTCTGAAGGGTCGATTTCACACTGGTATCCCCAGACGCGGTCGTTTTTTTCGCGTATCCTGCTGCGGAACTGAACACCGCAGTTCAGCGTGGCATGTGGGAAATATTCGTACTCGAGAACAAAATCTCCGTATTCCTTTTCGGTGCATAGAAATGAGTTGGGAGTGTCGGGGGCGCTTGTTCCCACGATAGTGTTGCCGACAACTTTATAAACGGCTTTTCCTCCATGCTGTTCCCAGCCGTTGAGTGTTCTGCCGTCGAAAAGATTTTTCCATTGCCCTGCGCTGACAGATATTGCGGTCAGCAGAGATAGCAGTGTTATTGACATATGTTTCATGATATTCCTTCTGTTAATCAGGCCCTTCACCAAAGGGCAAGATCCCGCCATGCGGGATTGCTGGCAAATTTGTGGGGTCGGCGACTTCACCGACCAATCC
>JAWOEI010000092.1:0-104975 GCA_046482825.1 Kiritimatiellia bacterium | reverse complement strand
GTTGAGGACCATGCTACAGTACGGGATTTAAACCCCATAGGGCGGGACGGTCTCATCAACTCCGCCGAGAGGTGATGGCCATCGCCTCTCGGCTACTTCTCCAGACACTCATCTGGAAAAACGATCCGATTGTATCAAATTCTAATCAAACAACGGCGGGGTCCGTGACCCCGCCGTGCACCGATTCGCATCTGCGCCCGGTTTACACAACTGTCATTGATTACACTTGGTTGCAACTGCAAGATAGTTTAGAATGTGAATATTTAAAAGAAGGAGAGAATATGCCTTTAATCCAACTTGATACATCCTGTGATTTATCCACTTCTGAAAAAAAACAATTCATTGCCAAAGAACTTTCTAGCTTGGCATCCGTGTGCATCGGCAAACCGGAACAATACGTGATGGCTACGGTGCGTGATAATGTTGTCATGGCTATGGGCGGTGTGTGTGATCCCGCGGCTTTGGTTTCGGTTAAGTCGATAGGCGGCCTGAACAGGGATGTGAATCGCAAGCTGGCTGCGGATGTTTCCCGTATGTTGCAACAGAAACTTGATATTGCAGGTGACAGGATATACCTTACCTTTGAAGAGTTTCCCCGAACGCACTGGGCCCGTAACAGCGATACCTTCGGCTGACAGGAAAGCGTCCTGTCTTATCGGCAAACTCTGCTGAATCTTAAAAAACGTATTATCGGCTCCATGCGGCTATCCATTTTCCAAGACAGCAAGTTGTAAAAATGACGATCACTGCAACCCCTATATGCTCTGATATTACAGAGACGGGATTCTTCTTCTGGGCTTTAGCCATGATATAACTGAGTATCCCCAGCAAAGAAATACCCCACAGGGAGTTTATCCAGATTGCCGTGGATAATTCAAATATGAACAGAGGCACTAAAAAGCTTAATGCACATATAAACTTGGAAAAAAATGTGGACAGAGTGGATATCCATATCTCTTTATCGGAGTGAATGTTCTTTGATTCTTCTGAAACGTGTATTCCCAGTGCATCGGAACAGGCATCCGCAACGGCTATGGTTATGACACCTCCGATTACCGCGATTCTGGAATGGGTGCCGGAGTTCAGGCCGACCATCAGACCAACTGTGGTGATTATACCTGAAGTCAATCCGAATGCGATTCCCGTTGTGATTGAATGTTTCATTTTCTTCCTGAACTGTCTGGCAAGACTTTAAAATCGGACAGGCGCTTTACCCTTTTTGATCGGTTGATGTAAGTGATCAAAGTTTCCAGAGTCCGCGGTAAATTCTGAGTGTTTGCTCAGCGGAATTTTCCCATGAAAACGATTTTGCACGTTCAAGAGCCGCCATGCAGCTGTCTTCATGCCATTTTATAGAAACCAGCGCAGTGCTGATGGCTCTTTTCCATTCCTGTACGCAGGTAGGATGAACCAGGGTGGCGGCACCATCTGTCAATTCCGTAAGGGTCGGCAGAGATGAACATATCACCGGTGTGCCGCAAGCCATGGATTCCATTACCGGCAGGCCGGTGCCTTTTATAATATTCGGAAACAGCAGGGCGAATGCGCTGTTGTAGAGTGCAGGCATGTCTTCTTCTTTGATAGCACCCAGCTGATGAATGCGTGCTGACAGTTTTTTCTGGTTAATTATCTTTGTGACATTTTCGGCTTTACTTCCATAACCAGCTATTATGAGAGGCATGGATCCGGTGAAGTCAGTTGACTGGAAAGCGTCAAGAACGGTGTTCAGATTGTGGGTTTTGCCCTGGGCGACAATTATGAGCAGAAATTTTTCGGGAAGCTTGTATTTTTCTCTGAAGGAATCAATGTCTTCATGCGCTAGTTTCCTGAACTGTTTGTCAACTCCGTAATGAATAATTTCACTGCGGTTTTCAACTGCGGTGCCGGAATAGGTGCGCGCT
The DNA here is from genome assembly GCA_046482825.1 of Kiritimatiellia bacterium. GTDB lineage: Bacteria > Verrucomicrobiota > Kiritimatiellia > RFP12 > UBA1067 > M55B167. The sequence continues at coordinate 103,074 of JAWOEI010000092.1, read as the reverse complement.
AGATGGGTGGAGACAGCGATAAATGTGTGGAAACGTTTCAGATGAGGCCTGATCTGAAGCCGGAACCAGAGCTTTTCCCGAAATGAACTGCGATTCGAAATTATGTCCAGAGGACAGTTTCTGTGAATTGTGGCAACTGAGCGGATTTTCTTTGAACGTATTGAATCCAGCAGAGTGGCGCTGTGATAAATATCCGGCTTAATTGTTCTGGTCAGCTTTCTGACAAACCCTGAGGTTTTGAAAGAGTCCGGGGGAGTAGGAAAACGATGTATTGTCACTTTCTGTCCGGGATGTATTCCGGTAAGCTGACTGTCCTGCGGAGCGATGATATGCAGATGTTCATCGCTGCTCATCAGTTTTGCAAGCACCGGAAGAATCGACCGGCAATAGCGGTTGGCTTCCGGATAGAGCGGCGTGGCCCGCCGGGCGTCAAAAAGATAGTTTGTTGTGTTGTGTTTATCAGGCATTGATAATAATGAGTTCTTTGTTTGATGTATGAGCGTATAATTTAATCAGTTAGTTTTGGAAATATTTATTCCAGCGTGTCACCCAGGCAGGTGCCGATGGCTGATGCGGTTCTGATCCAGGGATGGTCCAGCGGCAGCTTTTTTGTGATTCCCGCGACTTTTTTGAGAGGCACGGCAACGCACTTTTCACCTTTGACGGCAATAAGAACATTGTACTTTTCCGCTGCTATCATTTCCCCTGCTTTGGCACCCAGGCGCGTGCAGAGGAGGCGGTCTGTGGGTGTGGGAACTCCGCCCCGCTGAATATGTCCAAGCGATGTGACCCGCACCTCCAGTCCGGATGCCTGCTGGATTTCTCTCGCAATACGGCTGGCCTTCGGTTCCTGTATCAGGACATGACCTTCATCTGTCAGTCTTATCTCTTTGGTCTTTTTTTTCTTGAGTCTGCCGACAGGCATCAGGGACTCCTCTTTTGAACGCGCGCCCTCTGCGACGGCTATGATGGAGAATCGTTTGTGCTGTTGTCGTCGGGCTTTAAGGTGCCGTATAACCACGTTGATGTCGTAGGGAATTTCAGGCAGGAGAATAATATCCGCCCCGCCAGCGATCCCGGCGCCGAGAGCAAGCCACCCGGCCTTGTTACCCATTATCTCGCAGACTATGGCGCGGTGATGACTGGTTGCAGTGGTGTGCAGCCTGTCTATAGCTTCCGTGGCTATGGTCATGGCGGAATCGAAACCGAATGTTATATCGGTTTCGGCGACATCGTTATCAATGGTTTTGGGAAGTGTCATAACGTTTATACCGCCAGCTTCATGCAGGCGCATGGCGTTTTTCTGGGTTCCGTTGCCTCCCAGGCATACAAGGCAGTCGATCTGGTTTTTTCTGATGTTCTCAAGGGCTACACCCGTCATGTCCATGATTTTTCCGCCCATATTCATTTTATGCGGTTTATCTCTGGATGATCCGAGGTGGGTTCCGCCGCGGGTAAGTATGCCGCTGACATCCTTGTCTTCCAGACTTACCATGCGGTTTTCCACAAGGCCCCGGAATCCATCTTGTATGCCGAGAACTTTAATACCCCGGGGCAGAACAGATTTTGCGACTCCGCGTATGGCTGCATTAAGACCGGGGCAGTCGCCCCCGGCTGTCAGTATTCCTATACATTCAGGTCTGTTTCTGTGCATTTTCTGTAAAATCTTTCCATTGGTCAGTTTTATTTTTCAGGACGGTGCGGTTTAAACTGTGTGCGACGCATCTCACCCGCTTTGTCGGATGCTCGACATGCGTTCCGATAGAATATCTCCTGGGACCGAACGGCGTTTTTTCCGCTTTTACGGCAGGCGGTATAGCTTCCGTCACTGTTTAGTTTCCAGCTTTTAACAGTGTCTTTAATTGATGTTTTCAGTATATCAATAAGCCTGTCGCGGCACTCGGGGGTTTCGACGGGAACCATCAGTTCAAAACGTCCGTTAAGGTTGCGGGGCATCCAGTCGGCGGATGAAATGAACACGCGCTTTTCACCGCCGTGCCTGAAGTAGAATATACGCGCATGTTCAAGATAGCGGTCAACAATACTGGTTACAGTGATGTTTTCACTGAGACCGCGCACTCCCGGAACGAGGCAGCAGATGCCGCGCACATTGAGCTGTATTCTGACACCGGCCCTGGATGCTTCGTAAAGTTTGTCTATCAGAATACGGTCCAGCAGCGAGTTCATCTTTGCGATTATATGACCGCGTCCGCCTTTTTTATTGAGATTTATTTCAAGATCTATCAGTTCAATCAGGCGGTTCCTGAGCTGTATAGGGGCCATGACTGCCTTGCGCAGAGGTTGCGGCTGGGTATGTGCTCCGATGATGTTGAAGAATGCGGCTGCATCCGAGCAGAGGTCTTCGTTGCAGGTCAGAAGTCCGATGTCGCTGTAGAGTTTGGCAGTGGCATCGTTGTAGTTGCCCGTTCCGAAATGGGCATAGCGGACAATCCCGTGAGCTGTTCTGCGGACGGCCAGGCATATTTTTGTGTGTGTCTTGAAGCCTTTTACACCGTATATAACCTGAACTCCGGCCTGTTCCAGCTCGTTGGCTTCCTCTATGTTGTGTGCTTCATCGAAGCGTGCTTTGAGTTCTATCAGAACTGTTACAGACTTGCCCCTTGCGGCAGCTTTTTTCAGAGCATTCACTATGGGGCTATGTTCACTTGTCCTGTAAAGCACCTGTTTTATGGCGATAACATCCGGGTCGCCTGCGGCTTCCTCTATGAACCGTATAATCGGGTCAAAACTTTCATAGGGGTGGTGGAGAAGTATATCGTTGTTATTTATCTGATGGAACAGACTTTTGCGGGAGTCGATTTTCGGTGACGGTGAGGGGATCCACGGTTCGACCCTGAGTTCGTCAAAAGCATTTACCGATGCAATTTGCATGAAAGCTTTCAAATCTATGGGGCCGTTCTGAAGATATGTCTGATCGTTGCCGACACTGAGGACTCCCTGTATGAGCCTGACGATTTTACGGCTGGCACGGGATTCAATTTCCAGTCGTATGCAGTCGCTTGTTTTGCGCTCTTCAAGAATTTCCTCCATTCCTCTCAGAAGGTCGGGTGCTTCATCCTCCTGTACAGCCATATCGGCATTGCGGGTGATGCGGAACGTAATGCATTCATGAACCTTCTGTCCGGGGAACCAGTCGTTTATATACTTTCCGATCACGTCTTCCAGAAGCGCATATTCGTAGCCGTTTTCAGATGGAAGCTCGATAATGCGCTGTATAGAACGTGGCATGGGTATCAGCGTAAATTTTTCACTTCCGCTATCCTGAATTCTGACCGCACAGTAAAGGGAAAGAGAGTGAATCAGGGGCAGTTGCTTTGCGGGAGTAATGCACATAGGCGTGACACAGGGATACAGCTCGTTCGAGAAAAATGCAGACAGAAAACTCCGCTGCGGGTTTTTCAGCTCCTCCATGCGTATCCGTCTGATACCCGATTCCGCCAGTTCAGGCATAATAATATCGTTAAAACAATGGTATTGAGCCTCGTTCATTACACGAGCTCTTGCCTTCAGCAGTTGCAGTTGTCTGCAGGGCGTCAGACCGGATATGTCCTTTTTACGTCTTCCCGCTTTATACGCGCTGTGCAGACCGCCAACCCGCACCATGAAAAATTCATCCAGGTTTGATGCGGTTATGGCAAGGAACTTCAGTCGTTCAAATACCGGATTATTCAGATCATATGCTTCATGAAGAACCCGCTGATTGAATTCCAGCCAGCTGAGTTCGCGGTTGAAATATTTTGTTCCGGATGCCATATCTATTCTTTCCTGTCGCGCAGAACCGGCACTACAGTCAATCCGAATATCTGCTCGAAAAGCCTGGCTTTTTCCACTAATGCGAGGCGGGCGCTATTGATGTCGCCCGGTTTACGGATGTGGAAACGCAGTTCATTTTCTGTACGTGTGATGATGCAGTCGCCCGCGTTCTGGGTGTGCAGACTGTCCAGTGCGTCAGCCACCCTGAGTATGGCGGCGAGTTTGTTGATAATGAGTTTGTCGTTTCTCGAAAGAGCATTGTAGTCAGAGTGACCGGGTTTGGGTTCCGCGCGGCGGTGGTAACGAGCCACCATGGCTACTATCCTGATGTCCTTTCGGTTAAGTCCGAAAAGGTCGCTGTGCTCAATAAGGTATTTACTGTGTTTATGGTGACCGGAAAGCGAGATGAAACGTCCGCAGTCATGCAGGATGCAGGCGACCCTCAGCAGAAGAGCGTAATGCGGAGGCAGCTTGTGTTCAGCTTTCATCCGGTCAAATATTTTCATGGCGATCCGCTCAACGCATTCGGCATGTTTTATGTCTATATTGTATTTTTCCGCAATTTGCAAAGCGGATGAAATTATTTGACGGTCAAAATCTTTTTGCCATTCAACCGGGCTGCCGCATTCCGCCAGCAGTCCGCTGCGCAGGGACGCGTCACAAAGAAATACCTGTCTGAGCGAGAAATGTTCGGCTACGCGGGTATAGGCCAGCAGTGAAAATCCCAGTATCTGAGCCTCTTCCATCGGCATGTTGTGTCTGGCGGCAATGGTTTCAGCTTCCATGGGAAAGAACTCTTCCGCCATTTTCTTCAGGCCGGATACATCAACTGTCAGCAGGGAAGTGCCCCGCCATTCAGGACGAAGGCGTCTTGCGGCGAAACGGACCTCGCCTCCCATGAGAATGAGCCGCTGCATGCGGATCTCTCCCAGATCAGAATCCAGCGACTTCAGCAGTCCCTGTATTTCGTTTTTTGCCATTTCCAGTTCGGATTGTTTCGAGAGATTCATTGCGAGGGTTGTTTCTCTGAAGCGATAGCTGCCGAAACGGTAGGAGTGTGAAAAACGGACTTCGCCGTTCTGCAGTCCGAGAAGATCGGTGCTCCCGCCGCCGATTTCAAGAACGCTGATGTTTTTCCGCAGCAGTTTGGGCCGGCACTTGATCAGCGGCCAGATGCCGAGGAAGGTAAGGCGGTTGACGGTTGCTCCGTCAATAGGCTGAACCCAGATGCCTGTTGCTACGTAGAGGCGCTCGAGAAATGTGTCGCAGTTCCGCGCTTCACGCACGGCACTGGTTGCGACGGCTGTCACATCCTGTTCCAAATCAATGCCGTATTCATTCAGAACTGTTGTAAAGCTGCGGAAAGCTTTGACGCACTGTTCAACGGAGTTTCTTTTGATGCGTCCGCCAGTGAAAGTGTCACGCCCCAGCTGAACACTTTGAGAGAGGGCGTCCAGCGGCTTGATGCCGCCTTCAGCTCCGATCTGCACAACTTCCATACGGACGGAAACAGATCCCAGATCGATTACAGCTTTGATTTTAGGTTTTTGCATAAGTTCTGTAACAGCGTATTCCGATTTTATTTGTTTGTTTTTCAGAAGTTGATTCTATAGCGATTAAAGTTCTCTGAGCAGCTCTTGTTCTGCGGATCGCAGCGTATTGAACATATCCTCCGCTGTTTCCGCCGCCCGCAGGGATGGCATCAGTTCTGTTCCGTGTATTAGCATGCATATGCGGGCCAGAACATGCAGATGCAGTTCGTCATCGATACAGCATATAAGAAAGAATATATCGGTGGGACCTCCGTTCTGACAGCCGAAAAACAGCGGTTTTACAGTCCGCCCCAGCACGATGAACGATTCTTCGAAGGTGTATTTATCAAAATACCTGTTGTGAAGCAGGGCCGCTCCGTCACCGATTGCGGTTGAACCGATTTCCTCCCGTGCAAGCAGTTCCCTGTGCAGATACTCCTCGTCGTTGAGCAGTCCGGTGTCAGATGCAGCTTTAACCATATCACGGATAAGCCCCGGTTTGGTTTTTGATTTTAGCTCAGGATGTATGCGATCGACTGTGAGCAGTTTTTCAAGCATGTGGTCATCGCTTATATTCCTGTTGTGCTCCGCAGCGACACGGAGATGATGTTGTTTCAGGTGGTTTGGGGACAGACGCATTATACGCTGCTGCGCCCAGTCATCCAGCTGCCGGTGTTCAAAGAAAAACTGATCGCCTTTCTTTATGCATGGAATTTCGTTCTGAAGCGCCAGATGGCGAAGCTGTTTTTCAGGAATGCAGATGTGACGTGCAGCCTGTGAAACTGTAAGCATTGTGTGGGGCATGTGATTCTCCCGGGAATAAAGGTGAAGGAGGGGAAGTAAAAAACAGCTCTTCCGGTTTCATTTCTCTTTTATCTGATATTCTACAAAACTGCGACACTGTTTCAAAGCAATTTTGCCTGTTATGAACGAAAATGGAGAAAATTGAAAAATATGGTGATGCAGGGTTGAAAAGTCTAACTTCTTTTGCTACGATTTTAAATCCGTATGAAAATTGTAATTTTATTAGGAGCTCCCGGATCCGGTAAAGGTACTATCGCAGGTCGTCTGACTGCGCAGTCAGACGCTTTCAGGCATGTTTCCAGCGGGGACCTTCTCCGTGATGCGGTGAAACGTCAGACTCCTGCCGGATGTGAAGCTGAAGCCTGTATGGCAAAGGGTGAATTGGTTCCCGACAGCGTGATCGCCGATCTGATAAAGGATTTTATCGCGGAGGCGGAAGACAACCGAACCCTTATCTTAGACGGATTCCCGCGGACAGCGGCGCAGGCGGAAATCCTGGAACGTATCATTGATGACAGCAGTGCGAAGCTGCATGCGGTTATTCTACTGGAAGTTGCCGATGATATTTTGTTCGAGCGTATCGCTGGACGGCGCACATGCCCGAAATGCGGTGCGGCTTACCACATCAAGACGATACGTCCTGAAAAGGACGGCATATGTGACGTATGCGGATCTGAACTGGTTGTTAGAAAGGATGATAATCCGGAGACGGTGAAGCATCGCCTGGCTGTCTACAGAGAACAGACAGTTCCGCTGATCGATTACTACAGTTCGCGGGGACTTTTGACGCGGATTGATGGAGTTGGTGATATTGATGATGTTGCCGGACAGCTTCGTGAGGCTTTAGCATGAGCAGGATACCATTAAAGAGCGAGGCTGATTTAAACGCCATGCGTACAAGCTGCCGTATGTCCGCTGAAGTGCTACATGGAGTGGCCGATCTGGTCAGACCGGGGGTAACCACAGCTGAACTTGACCAGACGGCACGGGATATGATTTCGGAAATGAAAGGAAAACCATCCTTTCTGGGGTATTGCGGTTATCCCGCTGCAATGTGTATATCTATCAACGATGAGGTTATTCACGGGATACCGGGAGACAGAAAGATATGTTCTGGTGATATTGTAAGCCTGGACGTCGGGGTTTTTTATAACGGCTTTCATGGGGACAATGCCCTGACTGTAATGGTCGGAGCGGTTGACTTTGATGTAATCCGTCTGGTTGAGACAACCAGACGGGCACTTCAACAGGCTGTGGAAGCTGTCAGGCCGGGTGCAAGGCTTTCGGATATCTCCCATACGGTACAGTGTGTGGCGGAAGCCTCCGGATGCTCGGTTGTCCGTCAGTTTGTGGGTCACGGCGTGGGGCGTCACCTCCACGAAGAACCGCAGGTTCCGAACTATGGCGCGTCGGGGAAGGGCCCTGTGCTGAAACCGGGAATGACCATTGCAATTGAGCCTATGGTTAATCTGGGAGAAGCCGGGGTTGTTGTTCTGGATGACGACTGGACGGTAGTTACGTGTGACGGGAAACCGTCCGCACACTTCGAGCACACCGTGGCAGTGCTCGATGATAGCGTGGAAATTCTGACGCTGGCATGAGAATTTCCAGTTTTTTTGATAGACAAGGTGACGGACTTTTGGTTAAATCCAAAGCCTTTTTCGAATAAGGAGTAAACCATGAAAGTTCGCAGTTCAGTGCGGCGCATGTGTGAACGGTGTCGAGTGATCCGCCGTCAGGGTATTGTACGTGTTATTTGTACTAATCCCCGCCACAAGCAGCGCCAGGGTTAATTTGGAGATAAAAAAATGCCGAGATTGATGGGAGTGGATATACCGGGACGCAAGAGAGTCGAGTATTCTCTGAGGTATATCCATGGAATTGGACCAAAAAGAGCTGGCGATGTGATTGATAACTGTAAAATCGATCCCGCCAAAAAAGCCGATGATCTGACACCTGAGGAGGTGAGACAGATAGTAGGTTTTATTCAGGAACACTATAGGGTGGAGGGTGATCTTAGACGTGAAACGTCCCAGAATATCCGCCGTCTGATTAGTATTGGCACCTATCGCGGTCTGCGCCATAAAAGAGCGTTGCCTGTCAGAGGACAGAGAACCAAAACTAATTCCAGGACCCGTAAAAGCGGTAAACGTTCTGCTCCGCGGAACAGCCCGGTACGGGGTAGGAAGTGATCAGGGATAGATGAAACCACCGGTCAGGATATGCTGGCTGGCTACTGCTGTTTAGCGGTAGCTTCGGTTGTATCCGCCAGAACAATTTGAGGCCTATAATATGAGCGATGAAGCTGTAAAAGCAGAAGCAGAAAAAGAAAAGAAAACGGCTGATTCTTCCGTTGCGGAAGAAAAGGTCGAGAAAAAGAAAAAGGCTGATAAAGCACCTGCCGCTGAAGCCGAAGCGGAATCTGCCGCCGAACCTGAAAAGGCAGCCGGAGCAAAAACCGGCTCGAAGAAAAAACAGGACGGCAAAGGTGACGAAAAAGCCGGAGCTGACACCGGGCCTGAAAAAAAACAGGACGGCAGGGATGGTGAAAAAGCCGAAAGAAAAGACGGAAAATCCAGAGGTGAAGCTGCCTCAATAATGGGTGCGAATGAAGCCGAGGCTGATAAAGCTGCCGAAACCGCGCGTAAACGCGGCAGAGGAAAGTCCATACCGGCTGGTATCGCCTTTGTCCGTTCAACTTTTAACAATACGGCTGTCTCTATTGCAGACGCCCGCGGGGGTGTGATCTCTTGGAGTTCCGCTGGTAAAGCAGGTTTTAAAGGGTCGCGGAAAAGCACCGCTTTTGCCGCGACTATGGTTGCTCAGGATGCCGCCCGCAATGCTGTTTCCAAGGGCATGCATGAGTGTGAAGTCAGAATTCAGGGCGCAGGTGCCGGACGTGAATCAGCGGTACGAGCTATCCAGCAGGCCGGTATCAATGTTACAATGATCAAGGACTGCACACCGATTCCGCATAACGGCTGTCGTCCACGCAAACGCAGGAGAGTATAAGATGGGTAGATATACAGGACCCGCTTGCCGGATTTGCCGTCGCGAGGGGCAGAAACTGTTTTTAAAAGGTGCGCGCTGTTATATGTCCAAGTGCGCAATCGAGAAGGGGGCGCCAGCTCCCGGTCAACATGGTTCGCGTCGCGGCAGAAAGATGTCGGAGTACGGCGAACAGTTGCGTCAGAAGCAGTGCCTGCGCAGGCAGTACGGTATGCAGGAACTCCAGTTCAAACGGTTTTTTAAAGAGGCTCTGCGCCGTCAGGGCGTTACAGGTGAAATCCTGTTGCAGCTGCTTGAAACCCGTCTGGACAATATAGTTTACCGTCTGGGATTTGCGTCATCACGTCGCTCCGCACGTCAGTTTGTGCTTCACGGTCATATTGCTGTCAACGGCAGAACCGCCACAATTCCTTCTATGACCTTGACGGTCGGTGATGTGATTGAGGTGCGTGATCGTCCGCGCAGCCGCGATCTGGCGACGCGCGCTCTGGAAGCCGCTACTACACAGCAGACACCTGACTGGCTGACTCTGGATAAAAAGTCCTTTCGTGCGGAGCTGATCAGTATTCCGACTCGTGAGCAGATTGCTCCTGTCGTGGATGAGCAGGCTATTGTTGAATTGTATTCACGTTAAGCATACATATATGCTGATGACCGTAACCGGCCTGTGATATCAGAACAGGTGGGGGGACGGTCTGAAAGGATGATAAAATGCCGATTCGTTTGAGTCGCTTTGAAATGCCCAAACGGGTGCAGAAAGACGAAAGCACAGCTTCAGCCACCTACGGACGGTTTGTGGCTGAGCCATTTGAGGTGGGGTATGCCCGTACACTGGGAAATTCTCTCCGTCGCGTTCTGCTCTCTTCAATAGAAGCCGTTGCTATTACCTCGGTGAAAATCGACGGTGCCAGCCATGAGTTCTGCTCACTGCCGGGTGTTAAAGAGGATGTGACAGATATTATTTTGAATCTCAAGCGGGTTCTTTTCAAAAGTTTCAGCCGCAATGATTTGCGACTGCATCTTAAAATGAAAGGTCCCGGTGAGGTTACAGCCGCTGATTTTGAGGAAAAAAATTCAATTGAAGTACTTAATCCCGGTCAGCATATCGCTACGCTTGATACCGATGGAGTTCTGGATATTGAAGCGGAAATTCGCACCGGTCGCGGTTTTTGCGCCGCTGAAGGCAATAAGACAGAAGAACAGGAGATAGGCCGTATAGCGATCGACAGTATCTTTTCGCCTGTTTCCCGTGTGAATTTCCAGGCTGAAAACACACGTGTCGGTCAGCATATCGATTATGAAAAACTGATTATCGACATCTGGACTGACGGGCGTGTAACTCCTGACGATGCTCTGAAAACGGCGGCCGCTGTTTTGAGACATCATCTGGATGTTTTTGTTGATTATACCGATGAGGTGCTGGAGTTCGATGAAGCCGATAAGAAGGTTGACGAGGAACGTGAGCGTCTGCGTCGTATCCTTAACATGAGCGTAAATGAGATCGAGTTGAGTGTCCGCGCTGCTAACTGTCTGAATAACGCCAACATCACTACGGTCGGTGAACTGGCTATGAAGACAGAGGCCGATATGCTGAAATATCGCAATTTCGGTAAGAAGTCGCTTAATGAAATCAAGGATAAGCTCACTGAGCTGGGTCTTTATCTGGGATACAAGTTTGATCCTGACCTGCTTGAGAACAACTAATAAATGGATTTTGAGGTTTAGAAGATGCGTCATAAAAGAATTGTAAAAAAATTCGGACGTTCCACGTCACATCGCAAGGCTTTGATGAGCAGTCTTGTGACAAACCTGATTCTTGAGAGCAGTATTAAAACCACGCTCGCCAAGGCAAAACAGGCCCGCAGGGACGCTGAAAAGATTGTTACTCTGGCCCGTAAAGGCACACTGGCTTCACGCCGTCTGGCGGCCGCACGTCTGCAGCAGCCCAAGGCGGTTCAGAAACTGTTTAATGATGTGGTCCCGATGATGGAAGGTCGCGCAGGCGGCTACACCCGTATCATCAAGCTCGGACGCCGCCGCGGTGATGCCACGGAAATGTGCATCCTTCAGTGGGTCGAAAAAGTTCCGACAGTTGCCGAAGCGCCGGAAACTGAAAAAGGGGCTGAGAGTAAAGCTGAATAGAAAAAGGCTGTAACGCGGAAAGTTACGGTTTGTGTTTATTCAGTAAAAGAGGCGGAGGTTTTAAGAGCTTCCGCCTTTTTGCGCAGTAGCTGTGAAAGATGTGCCGCAGACATACCGGACAAAACGTATGCCGCCAGTTTGTTTTCAGCAAGCATACAGTGCAAATGACATGATCAAAGTTTGGCAGCCTGCCTGTGCGTATTCATGCTGACAGCCGGCTGAAAGCAGCTTTGGTTTTATTTCACGTTTCTCTTATACTTTTTATTGCTATGCTCACATACGAAGGACAGCTCTGGAGCCGGACTCCTGCATTGGTGCTTGCCGGGGTTGATGAGGCTGGGCGGGGTTGTCTTGCCGGGCCTGTTGTCGCCGGTGCCGTTTCAATGAGCGCTGACACGGCGGAATTTCTTTACAAAGGTGAACTCGCCGCTCTGACCGACTCCAAGAAGCTCACTGTGGCGAAACGTGAGTTTTTTTTCAAACTGCTTGCTGCGAATCAGGATGTGTCTCTGTCCACAGGCTGGTGTTCTTCACAGGAGATTGATGATCTGAATATCCTGAGTGCAACTCACCTCGCCATGCGGCGTGCTCTGGAAAATATGCCGTTGAAGCCTCAGTATGCTTTGATAGACGGGCTACCGGTCAAGGGCCTTCCCTGCGAGTCGGAAGCCATAGTGAAAGGCGATTCAAAAAGTTTTCTGATTGCCGCCGCATCTGTTGCGGCCAAGGTGCTGCGTGACCGTTACATGGTTGAACTTGACCAGAAATATCCGGGGTACGGGTTCGCTGAACACAAGGGATACGGTACGAGCCGGCATATTTCAGCTCTTCACAGCCTGGGGGCGTGCTGTTGGCACCGGCGTTCGTTCCGTCCTGTCCAGGATGTGATTCATTGCCTGCCGGGTTTTGAATGGGAGTGAAAATGCTGCGCATTTTTACATCAGCGCGTTCCGCGCGTCAGTTTTTTATGCTGGCAGCAGTAATGAAATCAATCTGCCCTGTTGCACGGGAACGCAGCCCGCTTGTTCCGGCTCAGCCTTGACGAAGAATTGATGCTCCATGCTGTTCATGTGAAGATCGCGTGATACAGCTCTGTTATTTCATGCACATCCCGCCGTCAACGGAGATTGTCTGTCCGGTTATCCATGACGCTTCGTCCGAAGCCAGAAAGCGCACGATGCTGGCAACTTCTTCAGGTCTGCCGAAACGTCTCATGGGTATGGCGGCCAGCTGTTTTGTTTTGCGGGATTCAGTGATATCCGCAATCATATCGGTTTCAATGATGCCTGGGCTTACGGAATTCACCGTAATACCCGATGGAGCCAGTTCTCTTGCAGCGGTACGGCCCAGTCCGAGCAAACCGGATTTTGATGCGCTGTAAGCGCATCGCATCAGATCACCCATCAGCGCCGCATCTGAGGAGATGTATATGATTCGTCCTTTTTTATTTCTTGCCATCGGGCGCGAAAGTGCTTTTGTCAGCAGAAAAGCCGCGTCCAGGTTGGCGGACATTACTTTTCGCCAGTCGTCAAACTGCGTGAATGAGAGCAGTTGACTGTGCATGACACCGGCATTACTGACCAGCGTATCAATTGTGCCGAGAGTGGCTGTCACGTTTTTAATCAGTGAAGTCACCTGTTCGGGAACTGTGAGATCCGCCTGAAATTCTGCGGCTTTTCCTCCGGATGCTCTGATGGCTTTCACACATTGATTTGCGGCATCAGCCGATGAACGATAGTGAACGGCAATGCTGAAGCCGTCTTCAGCCAGAGCCTTTGATACAGCCATGCCTATGCCTTTGGCTGCTCCTGTTACAAGTGCTGTTTTCATAGTTGATTTAAAGTGGTTGAAATGATTTCAGTTTGAAGAGTGAGAGTTGGATAGTGAAATATTTCAACCATTTCAATCTCCTCAAGTTTTTGAATTTCTGTTATTGCATAAAATCTTTTACCGCATTTTCGTCCACAAGGTCAACGCCGGTTTTCTTTTTGATGTCCGCAATGTCAATGCCGTTTTTGCGAGCTAGACGACGTGCTTTGGGTGTGGCACGTATCCGTTCTCTGCGTATGCGTCTGTTTAAAACTTCCCCCCCGGGGGGTGTTCCACGGTATTCTGCCATGATACTGTTGTTTTCCGCTTCTGCTTCAGGGTCTTTTTCGCCGTGTACACCGGAAAGTGCTGCGATGTAACCGGTGGGCACAACGCTTTTTTCGGGTGCAAGTATCCGCAGTATCTCTCCGCTTTCTGGTGCTTCCAGTTCATAGACGGCTTTGTCGGTTGTCAGCTCTGCTATGGCATCACCTTTTTCAACACGTTCACCCGGTGCTGTTTTCCAGGCGGTAACGGTTACATCGATCAGGTTTGCGTCAAGCTGTGGGATTCTGATTCGTGTCATTGTATGTTCTCCATTTAGGTCCTTCACCGAAGGGCAAAAAAAACATGTTGGTGCTTAGCGGACATGTTGCCGCCGGTAATTTTGTATGTCCGCTTCTTCTCAACTGAATGTATTTATCGGCGGACGAAAACTGTTGCCCTCTATCAGCGTCATATTATTTCACAAGTTCCGGCAGCAGAGGTATCATTTCTCTGTCCGTTTTGTTTCCTGCACCGTCCGTAAATCTTATGCGCATCCAGTGAGGATCTTCCGCATACGGCTTGATTGCCGCCGGTACAACTTTGTTCTCCACATATCCGCCCTGCCACTGACGTGATGCGATTCCGTTAAGATCATAAGCTGTATAGTTGAGAGTGTCTTTGTCCGTCCACGGCGCAAGAATAGACAGAGTGCGTATCTGTGAGATCGAGTCCTTGGAGTCCGCTGAAAGACAGCAGTTGATGGATCTGACTCTGAAAGCCTTTTCATCATTGGTTTCAGTACGCAGAAAGTCGCGTACGTTGATGATAAGATCATTCCATATTCCCGCTTCCGCGCTTACTTTCCCGGTAACAAATTTCCGGTGTTCCGGATCGGAAAGATTAAGAGTGACACTGCGGATTTTTTTGCGGTTGCGTCTGCTGGCATTATGCAGTACTAAACGGTAAGGTTCTGCAGAAGACGGTTCTGTCAGTGAACGGAATGATATCGCCAGGAAAGGGTGATCTTCCGTCTTCCAGTACGGAGAGGGGAATTTGTGCTGCAGATACGGTTTTTTCTTCCCTTTCCGGCTGAACTGCAGAACTTTTCCTTCCGGTGTTGTCCCTGTTTCTGTCTTCAGATGGGGAAAATGTGTAAAGAACTGTTCAGTTGTGTAAAGTACAGGATTCCAGATAAAAGCATTGGATGGTTTTTTCTTTTCGACAAATGCGGGAGGGCGATTGTCCGATGATTTGTCAATAGGTATTTCCAGTGTGTAGGGCCTGAGTCTGTTGCCGGCGGCGTCGGTAACTCCGGAAACAGTCAAAGGCAGCAGTGTTCCGTTTTTTACATCGCTCAGAATTTTCCGCAGGGTCCATATCCAGTCAAGCTGTATGTAAACATTGCCGTGGCCTATGTTGCAGAAACCGTTGTCACGGCCTATGTCGAGTTTGATTCCTTTACAGGTGAAAACCAGATCATTGATTACAGGCGGGGATACGGGATCGGCTATGTGCAGGTTGAGGCAGCTTCCGTTGTATTCGTCTGTCACATCAATTCTATGAGAAATTTGCGGTTCTTTGCTGTCCAGAATAAAGGGCATATCCGCCGGAATCGACCAGGCGCCGCGTTTATCCTTTGCCCGTACGACCAGATGATGAATACCGTCGGGCAGGTTTGCCAGAGGCGGTTCCACTACAGTGCTGTTTTCAGCTGTTGTCCATCTGATCGCGTTTTTATCCTGCTGTCGGCGGTTATCCCATGGTTTATGCCCCCTGAGAACGGCATATTGAAGTGATGCGACACCATCCTGATCCATGTAATCCGCTTTGAAAGCGAATGTGCGGTGCGGCCCTGTCGCAGGGCCTGTTGCAATGTCGTCAATCTGCAGACAGCTGAACAGGCCGCTTTGGTCAACTGAGGAGCGCGATGCAAAGAGCATGTATGAAGGTGCGATGGATTTACGTTTGCGCAGAGGCTGTTTTCCGAGGGCGTCGAAGGGCAACCCCATCCAGGTGTGCCACTGATTGTCCATTGTCGCAGTTTTTGCTCCGCTGTAACGGATATTTGTGTTGTAACTCTCTGAGAAAGTGAAGCCTGTACCTCCGTAACTGAGAGAACAGCGGCTCATAGCATCCCCTCTGTATCTAAATTGAACTACAGGTGTAGCCGCCAGATCTATCTTTTTTGTCAGGTAGCCGCGAAGGCGGGCGGATCTTCCGTTATTGGATATTTTCAGTGTGCCGCCCCGTACCGGGTCGGAATAATCAAAAGAGACATTCGCTTTGTTTTTGTGAAGTCCCGGATTCTGCGGACGTTTTTCAAAAGTTTTGATTCCTCCTTCCGGCATTTCCAGTGATAGAAGTGTCGGCGGATGATTGGTGTTTTCGTTCATCTTCATGGGAACTACCTGACGAAAGTAGCGGCCGTCAGATAGTTCAGCCGTAATTGTCATGTGTCCGGGTTTGAGATGTTCAAGTGGAATAAGAACCCGTATGTTGTTGCCTGCTGCTTCGAATGGTGTAGGTTTGGCATCGGCGAGTACTTTCTTCGGCGGAAGCAGAGGTGACGGCCAGGGGTGCGTCGGTTTGATGATCACTGATCCGGGTATGGTGTCATCCTCAACTGCTTTCAGACCGAAGTCTGCCAGCTCGGGTACAGCCCACTCGATTACCGGTTCGGCTGTATCAAGTGACGCGGGAACAGACATCATCTGAAGTTCTCCCGGAGGAAGGGAGTTGATCTTTTTTGCCAGCTCCGCAGCCCGGGCACGTTTTTCGGGCGGTGATGTCACAACGGGTATGCCGCGGTGAATTTCACGAAAGCTGCGGATTGCATACCAGCTTTGCGGGGGGGTTCCTTTGAGACCTTGCTGTACTTCACTGGGCTGCAGGTTGCCGAATCCTTCGATTTGAACAGCCAGATTGTCACGGATGATTTCTGACGGTATCCATATTTCCACGGGTGTCCATACTGTATTTTCTCCATCCGGATCGGAAGGAGGAAGCGACTTTGCGGTTCCGGCTATTCTTCGAGGTCCGCGGCGTTCATCGGTACCCGAAAGAATATAAGTCCAGCCTTCATGTGGAACATTTTCTTTTTTTTTGTTCTTTTTTAGAGTCGTGAATTCAAAATTGACTTTGGCTTCCGGGTGTCGCGCCATCTCAAAACGCCAGCCAAGCAACTTGTCGGGCATTGCCGGGGGGAGACTGCATTTAACCAGAAATGTACCCGCTCCCAGCAGTGACCGCACGTGCATTTCCGGTCTGCTGCTTTTTAAATTCCGGAAATTCACCACTGGATGGCTCACGGTGTCGAAAGGCTCCCAGAATTCAGGGGAGAGAGGCTGCACCACACGGTTGTTTATCCTCAGACCGGAGTCGGCACTCTGTGAAACCGGAGGAGACAGGTCTGCCCCCGGTTTAATGGAGTGGAAACTGAAAGGACGGGGTTTAATGGATTCCGCAGCGATCTTGATACGGGCAACCATCATGGAGTTGCGATAGGTCCATATTCCCAGACTGCCGTTCTGCAGGGGGGTTTTGTCGATAACATTGAAAACTTCTTCGTTGTCGTATATATACTGCAATCTGTTGCCTATACGCCGAAGCTGCATTCCGTACCAGGCTCCGTGTATGCTACGCCCTTTCCGCAGCAGAGGCTGATATCCTTTGCGGGCTAGCCCTTCCCGCCTGCGGGGTACGAGATATCTGGTTGTGATATCCATCAGCTCGCCGTTGCGGAGCAGACGTGAGTAGAGCTGTGAATGGTCGGGGTCCCAGCCTGTCGCAATGGCGGTATAGCCGTCGGCTGTCAGATTGTTTTTGCTCATCACTGTCAGATTGAGATCTCCCGGGCGTTGATACCAGCCCATGCGCATTCCCGCATAGAACTCAATCGAAAAATCACCCGCAAAAATGTATTTTGACCAGAGAGCCGCAAGAGAATCGGAATTTTCACCGTTCATATGTGACCATGTGGGCTCACAGAAGAAGCGGTTCACTATTTCCCAGCGCCCTCCGTTGATGGTCCAGTTGTACAGAGATTCGGTGAAAAGGGTGTCGAAAACATTGTCGCGTTTCACAAGGGTGTGTTTGAGGTCTGTCAGCTCCATGCCTTCCAGACGAAGGCGGCGCCCCGGAAGAGTGTGTTTCAGGTGGGTTTTCGCAATGAGATTTTTGTCTCCGCTTATCCAGACAACATGATCCTCGAGTCCCACGGTGAATAGCTGTATCTTTGTTTTTTTGTAGGAGACTTCGGGTATCTGTTCCGCTTTCACTCTCAGTACAGCCCCGGTCGGATTGTGCTCTGTGTAGAGATTGATGAAACCGTTAGAGACAACCACACGGCATAGCCCGTTGGAGGATGTCTCCGGAACACAGAGGTGCAGGGTGGAGCCGTCAACCACCGGCATACGTACTTTGACTGCGCCGGTTATATCGCCTTTGAACCAGGTCATGCCGTCTTCAAAGGTTACCCACTGGCCCTCGGGCGATGCCCAGTGTCGCATAAAGGCGTCGTTGACATAGAGGGGGTTTTTTTCAAAACGTTCAACTGGCGTCGTGTCTTTTGATCTGACTTCCGGCGCGGTGAAGAAAAAATCGTCTGTAATTGCTGCCATGACTCCCTGAATGCCTCCGGTCGGTTTTTCAGGTCGTGTGAAACAGACCAGTCTGCCGTCCGCATACCCCTTGATTTCATCGGGGGTCAGAGCATCCAGGGCAAGTTCCACGCGGTTGCTGGTGAATCCGGTTTCAAAGGAGTCCAGCATGGTTGTATTGGTTCCGTCTATCCATGAAAGTGAATAGATGCGTCTGTTATCGGTCTGATTGCACAGGAAACTGAAATGAGGGGCGTTATTACTGACTGCTCCGCAGGTCAGACCGAATGAGAACGAGTCGGAAACCGAGACCGCCATGGTTTCCTGACGCAACGGGGCGGAGCCAGCCGCCCCGTATTGCCAGAGGTGTTTATTCATTGCGGGGGAAAAGTAGGCCCAGCACCTGTTGCGGCGTATGAGGGACGGGACCTGAGGCGTGCCTTTCAATGTCTGAAAATCGATATCCGAGGGATTTGAGAAAATCATATCATCGTGTGTGGACGCGGATATATCATCGAAACGGGTGAATTCATCGGCAGGCATATTGGCAAACAGACCTAAGCGGCCGCCCGGTACCAGACTCATCCGGTGCCGTATAACGGGGATGTGGTCTGCCATGCATATTACGGTATCTTCAAAAAGTTTGATTTCCAGCAGAAGCCATTGCCCAGCCGGAAGTTTTGTCCTGACCGATTCGATGAAGACCGGGGGAGCTCCGGAATTTTCCGGCTGCTGCCACAGGTCAAGCACCAGTCTTCCGGTTCTGTGATCCGTGCGCGCTGTGAAAGCGGTGTAGCCGCCTGCTTCAGGGGCAAGAAAGACAATGCCGTTTGTGCCTGTGTTATGCTGAACGGATGCACGTAGCCGGTAGCGGGTGTAAAAAGGTTCTCCGGTCAGAACAACCGCATTGGTGCCGCCACCCTGCAGCGTATAGAAGTTGGGACTTTTTTCCGGTTTAGGCTGCCGTGCCAGTTTGTATCCTCCTGTGCCGCTGACAGTGCCTGTGACAGAGTGCAGGTTCCAGATACCGCTCATGATTTCCCATGCCGGCGGAAAATCCGATCCCGCAGGTACGAGAAAATCGTCCTCAAACCGAAATGACCCCAGCTTCTGGGTATAGTCATCAATATCTTCGTCAGCAGGCATCAAGTTTTCCGCATGCTTTATCTGTATGGGGCCTGTCCAGAGTTCAGGCGTGCGCAGAATTTCCCTGTCGTTGATATAAGCACTCCACATGCGTTCTGTGCGTCGGAAGGAGAACCATAGCAGAGATCCTTCCGGATCGGGTGCGGGACGGGTTGATATCTGTTTGGCCGTGTTTTTGCTGAAAAAACGCATTGGAAACATCCGGCACCGCGTTTCGGTCTGATTGACGGAAATTTCCACACCGGAGTTGTTGCGGGGGTTTATGATACTGACGGAAAATACGCCGTCCTGCACAGAAAGATTCATTGCAGCAAATTCAGAGCGGTGCTTCATTTGCAACCGGTTTGATTCGGCATCCCGTGAAAACAGCACTGAAGGAAGAAAAGCTGTAAGAAAAAAGAATAGCTTCAGACATAAAATCCCGTCCTGCCGGAAGATGAAATTTGTAAATGTCATTTCTCTGTGTATTATACGGAACTGTGAACCAATGAATGTTATAAGTTTATTACACACAATTTAAAACCCTGTAGCCGGGGAAGCCTGAGTGAGCTCTGCATCTGGTCCGGCTTTGTTCTGCACAACTTTCCGCTGACACGTATGTGAAAAAGGGTGCTGCTTCCTGTTTTTTACAGCAGTTTTTATGCCTCACAGGAAATCCTCATATTATGCTTTTGTGTGCGTTATGGACAGGAAAAAACGGCATTTTCCACCCTGTTTCCGTTGACTAGTGTGCTTTGCAGAAGGCATGGTGCATGATGCTGAGAGCATGCGTGCGGGAAGCCGCAAGTTTATGAAATACCAGGCTGTGCGGCTGCCTGATCAGACAAGCTGGCAGTCCGACCTTGTCGCGGCCGACTGTTCGCACCCCCTGATGAAATTCTCTGCCGCACAGCAGTATGTGCACAGTTTATGTCTCACTTTTTTTGTGGATGTGGGACATGAGACATCCTGTGTCCCACTGTGTCTCACTTGTGTTCTCTTGCGGCCCTGTAAAATAACAAACATTTAACTCATTGCAATTTAAGAGCTTATATTTCTTTTAAACAGGAAACGAATAAAAAATAATCACTTGGTATATTAACTGCTCAACTGATGGCGTGGTTCGGTGGATTCAAAACCGGACAGATTGGAGCGAATTAAAATGGCAAAAGTTTTAGGAATAGATTTAGGTACAACCAACTCGTGTATGTCTGTTATGGAGGGTGGTGAGCCTGTAGTAATACCGAATGCGGAAGGTCAGCGTACAACACCTTCCATTGTGGCCTTTTCCAAAGACGGGGAACGTCTGGTGGGACAGGCTGCTAAACGTCAGGCAGTGACCAATTCGAACAAGACTATATATTCAGTCAAGCGTTTCATGGGGCGTAAGTTCGATGAAATGTCACAGGAAATAGCGATGGTGCCGTATGAAGTTGTGCGGGCGGCCAACGGAGACGCGCATGTCAAGGTGGACGATAAGGTTTACTCCCCGCCGGAAGTTGCAGCCATGGTTCTGCAGAAACTTAAAACCGATGCGGAGTCATATCTTGGAGAAACCATAGCGCAAGCGGTGATAACCGTGCCGGCCTATTTCAACGATTCCCAGCGTCAGGCTACGAAGGATGCCGGGCGGATCGCGGGGCTGGAGGTTCTGCGCATCATCAACGAGCCTACAGCGGCTTCTCTGGCTTACGGCCTCGACAAGAAGAAGGATGAAAAGATTGCCGTATATGATTTCGGCGGCGGCACTTTTGATGTTTCCATTTTGGATATAGGTGACGGCGTTTTTGAGGTTAAGGCCACAAACGGCGATACCCATCTGGGTGGCGATGACCTTGATCAGGCAGTGATGAACTGGCTGACGGAGGAGTTTAAAAAGGAGAGCGGCATTGATCTTTCAAAGGATGCCATGGCCCTCCAGCGTCTTAAAGAGGCTGCGGAGAAAGCCAAATGTGAACTTTCATCCTCTCCCAGTTCCGATATCAATCTTCCTTTTATTACCGCTGACAGTAGCGGGCCTAAGCACATGAATATGACCTTGACCCGCGCTAAGCTTGAGTCGCTTACAGAATCTCTGCTTGAGCGCACGGCGCAGCCCTGCAGGGAGTGCCTTAAAGATGCGGGAATCAGCAGTGTGGATGAGGTGGTGCTGGTAGGCGGACAGACCCGTATGCCGAAACTGCAGGCTAAGGCTGGCGATCTTTTCGGCAAAGCGCCTCACAAGGGCGTCAATCCGGATGAAGTAGTTGCCATAGGCGCAGCGATTCAGGGTGGAATTCTCAAAGGCGATGTCAAAGACGTTCTGCTTCTTGATGTCACCCCGTTGACCCTCGGAATAGAAACTCTCGGCGGTATAATGACTCCGCTGATCGAGCGGAATACGACCATACCCACCAAGAAGAGCGAGATTTTTTCGACGGCTGCTGACAATCAGCCTTCGGTTGAGATTCATGTGTTGCAGGGTGAGCGCAAGATGTCCGCTGACAACAAAACAATAGGACGTTTTCATCTGGACGGCATTCCGCCTGCACCGCGCGGTGTTCCGCAGATAGAGGTGTCTTTTGACCTGGATGCGAACGGGATTCTTAATGTCCATGCCAAGGATCTCGGCACAGGCAAAGAGCATAAAATCACTATCACCGCATCCAGCGGCCTTTCCAAGGAAGAGATAGATCAGATGTGCAAAGATGCGGAAGCCCATGCGGCTGAGGATGCCAGACGTCGCGAGGAGGTTGAGTCGCGTAATCAGGCGGAGAATCTTTGCTATCAGGTTGAGAAACTGCTCAAGGATAACGCGGAAAAGATATCCGCCGACAAAAAGGCGCCGGTTGAAACAGCTCTGAACGATCTCAAGGAAGCGCTCAAGGGCGGCAGCATTGATGAGATTAAAGCCAAACAGGAAGTTCTTACCAAGGCAATGGAGTCTGTCAGTCAGGAAATGTATTCACAGCAGCCCGGAGCGGATGCTGCGGCAGGCGGAGCCTCCGGAGCGGATGCGGGACAGTCCGCTGGAACCGATTCCGGATCATCGGCGGAGAAGAACGATGATGATGTGATAGATGCTGATTACGAAATGATGGATGACGATAAGAAATAATCGTTCAGTGACGGATTCAGCCGTGTTGCCTTCAGACTGAAAGCAGGCACGGGTGTCCGTCGGCTTTTATCTTCCGGGCGGAGATAATTTTACCGCCCTGTTTTTCCGACAATTTTCATCAATTAAACATACTGTTAACAAACAAAGGAGAATACACAATGGCAAAAATTCGTCCATTAGGCGACCGCGTTCTGGTTGAGCCTGCTGATGCTAAAGATGTCACCAAGGGTGGCATTATTATTCCTGATTCCGCTAAGGAAAAACCGATGGAAGGCAAAGTTATTGCAGTCGGTAAAAAGCGTGATGATGATGGAGAGGAAATACCTTTTGACGTTGAAGTCGGCGATATGGTTCTTCTTCCGAAGTACGGCGGAACCGAGGTCAAAATTGACGATGTGATGTATCAGCTCGTACGTGAGGATGACCTTCTCGGCGTTCTTGTGTGAGTGATGCCTCAGATATCCGGTCAAATGTCTGAACTGTTGAAAGATTAAACCGGAGTTTGAAGATAATTTAACTACTAAAATTGGAGAATGTAAAATGGCTGCAAAGCAGATGATGTATGAAGCAGAGGCACGTCAGAAGATTCTGACTGGTATCGAGAAACTCAGCCGGGCTGTGGCGACGACACTCGGTCCGTGCGGACGTAATGTTATTCTTGATAAGAAATTCGGTTCACCGGCAATCACCAAGGACGGTGTTTCCGTGGCCAAGGAAATTGAGCTGCCCGATCCTTTTGAAAATATGGGCGCGCAGATGGTGCGTGAAGTCGCCAGCAAGACAAGTGATGTCGCAGGTGACGGAACAACCACAGCCACGCTGTTGGCTGAAGCGATCTACCGCGAAGGTCTGAAGAATGTAACTGCCGGTGCCAATCCCATGGCTCTGAAGCGTGGTGTTGACAAGGCGGCGGCGGCAGTTGTGGCTGCTATTGCAAAACAGTCCAAGCGTGTCAAGGATCCTTCCGAAGTGGCACAGGTAGCAACAATCTCAGCCAACGGGGAAAAAGAGATAGGCGATATCATTGCCGAGGCCATGGATAAGGTCGGTAAGGACGGAACCATCACTGTTGAAGAGGCCAAGACCCTCGAAACGACACTTGATGTTGTCGAAGGTATGCAGTTCGACAAAGGCTACCTTTCCCCTTACTTCGTAACTGCTCCTGAGCATATGGAATGTGTGCTTGAGAATCCGCATATCCTTATCTTCGAGAAGAAGATATCCAATCTCAACGATATGCTTCCGCTGTTGCAGAATGTTTCTAAATCAGGCAAGCCTCTGCTGATTATCGCCGAGGATGTCGAGGGTGAAGCTCTGGCTACACTGGTTGTCAACAAGTTGCGCGGTACGCTGCAGGTTGCTGCTGTCAAGGCTCCCGGTTTCGGCGATCGCCGTAAGGCAATGCTTGAGGATATTGCTGAGCTGACCGGCGGCAAGATGCTGAGTGAGGATCTGGGTATCAAACTCGAAAACGTTGAACTGAGCGATCTGGGTTCCGCTAAGAAGGTTACTATCACCAAGGATGATACAACCATCGTGGAAGGTGCCGGCAAGACCAAAGCTATCCAGGCGCGTGTTGCTCTGATCAAGAAACAGATAGAAGAGACAAGCTCCGATTATGACCGTGAAAAACTGCAGGAACGTCTGGCTAAGCTGGCAGGCGGAGTTGCCGTAATCAAGGTCGGAGCCGCCACAGAAGCCGAGATGAAAGAGAAAAAGGACAGAGTTGATGATGCTCTGCACGCTACGCGGGCTGCTGTTGAAGAAGGTATTGTCGCCGGTGGCGGTGTTGCTCTGCTGCGTTGTCAGAATGCAGTTGCCAAGGTTGAAGCGGAAGGTGATGAGGCCATAGGTGTCAAAATCATCACCAGAGCCCTTGAGGCCCCCCTCCGCCAGCTGGTTGAAAACTCAGGTAAGGAAGCCGCTCTGGTTGTGGAGAAGGTCAAGACCAGCAAGGCAGCAACAGGTTATAATGTTGCGACAACCCAGTATGTCGATCTGATCAAAGCCGGTGTGCTTGATCCTGCCAAGGTTACGCGCACTGCTCTGCAGAATGCCGCGTCTATCGCCGGTCTGCTGCTCACAACCGAGTGCATGGTTACGGAAATTCCTGAGAAGGAAGCTCCTGCGCCAGCAGGCGACCCCGGAATGGGCGGAATGGGCGGCATGGGCGGTATGATGTAATACTGCCGCTTGTCGAAGCAGATATTAGAAAAAAAGGCGGATGCTCCGGCATCCGCCTTTTTCGTTTTCTCAGGTCTCCGGCATTTTAAAATGCGAAGCGTTTTTTTTCTGAAGCTACGGCGTTGAGAATACAACTGGACGTCTCAAGATAACGGCTGCGCTTTTTTGATGAACAAGGTTTTTCCTTCGCTGAAGCTTCCGTCGTTGACTACGGCTGGCTATGCTGGACAAGACGGCGGGATAAGCCGTTTGCCTGTCAGCGTCTGCTTGACAGGCGGCTGAAAGCAGCTTTGGTTTCAAGGGATATTCTTCAAGCTTTTAGTTGCGGCGGGTGGGTGCTGTGCTATAATTCGTCAAAGGCAAAGAAATGTTCCGAACGGGAAAGGCAAGCATGAAAAACGATAAAGAAATGATAGCGGTTCAATACCTGTTTGAATCAGAGCCTGAAAGCACCTGGACTGCCAAAGAGATATGTACAACTCTCGGCCTGCGCGGCAAACAGATAAAACGTCTGCATGAAACCCTGCGCAAAATGGTGATATCCGGTCAGATTGTCGAAATACGCAAGGGGCGGGTATATACCCTTGGCAAACAGGCTGATCTGCTGACAGGTCCGCTGCGCATGGTGCGCAACGGCGCCGGATTTGTTATCGATCAGGACAGCGGCAAGCGGGTGTGGGTGGAATCGGATGATCTCGGCACATCCCTTCCCGGTGATCGTGTGACTTTGCGCCTCTACCGCAGCCAGGGCGAGTTCAAAGGGAAGGTCATTAAAATTGTAAAACGTTCTGAGCGTGATGTCGTGGGGACTCTGCATACAACCGGAAAATTTCTTTATGTCGTTCCTTTGAATCCGGTTTACCGTAAGGATTTTTATGTGCCCGACCGTAACGGTGCAAATGATATGGACAGAGTTGTTGTTCGTTTTACCGGCTGGGAAAATAAATATGTCGCCCCCGAAGGTGAGATCGTCGATGTAATCGGACCGGCGGATAAACCATCGCTGGATACCGATGTGGTTATGCGTCAGTTTGACCTGCCGACGGATTTCCCGGCGGCTGTGATAGACGAGGCCGAGCACGTTTCCGCGCGTCTGAAGCGCCCCGGAAAACGTGAAGATCTGCGTAAGAAGTTTATTATTACAATTGATCCTGCCTCAGCGCGGGATTTTGACGATGCCATCTCTCTGGATTACGATGAAAAAGGCCGTCGGGTGCTTGGTGTGCACATTGCCGATGTCTCCCATTTTGTGCGTCCCAAGTCTGCTTTGGATGCCGAGGCCCGTGAGCGCGGTACATCTGTCTATCTGGTGGACAAAGTGATTCCCATGCTTCCGGAACAGCTGTCGAATGGTGTCTGTTCCCTGCGGCCTGATGTGGATCGCCTTGCTTTTTCCGCGTTTATGACTTTTGACGGAAACGGCGGTATGATAGCCCGGCGTTTCTGTAAGTCGCGTATCCGCTCCGCTCTGCGGTTGAATTACGAACAGGCCATGGCGATTATAAAGGGACGGCAGCCGGAAGATCTTGAAAGCTGGCCCCGTGAGACTGCCCCACTGCTGAAAAGTGTGTGGAAACTGGCCGCTCAGCTTCGCAAAAAGCGTTTTTCCATGGCCGCTCTCGATTTGGAAGTGCCCGAAGCGGAAATTGTCCTGGATAAGGATGCCCGTCTGAAAGATGTTTTGATCAGGCCCTATGATGAGTCACATCAGCTGATAGAGGAGTGCATGGTGGCAGCCAATGAGGCTGTGGCCACAGAACTCTGGACCCGCGGCATCAGGATTCTCGCCCGTCTTCACGAACCGCCGGATGATGAAAAACTTGAAGAGCTGCAGGCCAAACTCGCAGTTCTGGGATTTAAGCCGGGTAATCTGGCTAATCCGAAGAACCTTGCCAAATTCCTCAAGTCAGTGCGGAATCATCCACTGGCTTATCATGCTAATATTCTGGTTCTGCGCAGTTTGAAACGAGCTGTCTATGATGCTTCTAAGATCGGTCATTTCGGTCTTGCGAAGAAATATTACGCGCATTTCACATCGCCTATACGCCGTTATCCCGACCTGGTGCTACATCGCCAGCTGGCTTCGTTCCTGGCAAAAAACGATGGCAGAATGCCTCAGAAGGATCTGGATGCCGTCGCACGGCTGGCAACCGAGCGTGAAGAAATTGCCGATGACGCATCACGTCAGCTGATAGAAATCAAGAAGTTCCGCTATCTGCAACAGCAGATTGACGATGAGAACCCTGAGATCTATGATGCTGTGATTGCAAAATGCACAAATTACGGCGTATTTATCGATATTCCCTCTCTCGCAATGGGCGGCATGGTTCATATCTCCATGATTTCAAATAACTTTGTGCGATTCAATTCAGCCAATGAATCTCTGAGTGCTGGCGGCAGAACCTATAAGGTCGGTACTCAGCTGAAGGTTTATGTTGTGCGGGTGGATTTCAATCAGCGACGCGCTGATTTCGGGATTGCCGGAGGAGTGACACCGGAAGAAGCCGGGCGGAAACCGAATCGTGGGAAACGCGGCAGAAAAAAAGGCGATACATCCGCTGACCGTTACGGTATTCGCAGACAGACCGGTAAAAAGGCGGAAAAAGGTGCCGGAAGCGAAGCTGCACGTGGCGGAAAACGCCGGAAGAAAAAATGAAGAAATACGCAATATAATCATGCTAGTTTTTAAAATCGCCGGTTTAATCATAAGTTCCGTTCTGCTGTGGTCTTCTTTTCCGCCATGCGCTCAAAGTGACAGCGCATGGCTGGCATTGGTTCCTCTTCTGCTTATTATTCGCAATTGCAGTCCGAAGGAAGCTTTCAGATGGGGCTTTCTCGCAGGTCTGGGTTTCTGGGTTTTCACCCTGAGCTGGTTTCCGGCTATCATCAAAAATGGAGGCCCTTGGTATCTGGTTATACTGGGGCAGCTGGCCCTTGCAGCTGTCTGCGCGTTGTACATGGGACTGTTTGCCTGTGCTTCAGCCTCTCTCTGGAAAACGGCGGGCAGCGGATCTTCGCTGAAACGTGTTGGTATGATATGTCTGGCGGATCCTCTCCTGTGGGTGGGAACCGAGTATATGCGCGCAAGCCTGTTCAGCGGTTTTGCCTGGAATTTTCTCGGGGTAAGTCAGGTGGATAATACTGCACTTATTCAGATTGCATCTGTAGTCGGTGTTTACGGGGTTTCAGCTGTGTTGGTAATGGTTAACGGAGGTATTGCCTCAATCGTTGAGCGTGCCGCCTTCCCGGTAGTAACAAAGGCATTGCGCAGAGAGACGGTTACATATAGAAACAGCCTTGCCGCGCGCTTTCTGAGATCCTGTGAGAGTTTTGTTCCCATCCTGTTTGCTCTTCTCTGCTGGAGCTGGGGTATGAACCGCATAAAACAGTGGCAGAGCGTTGAAAGGTATCAGCCAGCCCTGCGTATTGCTCTGGTGCAACCCAATACTCCGTGCAGATTTGTGTTCAATGACGAAACTATGCGCAGGCAGTTGAAAGAGCTGATTGAACAGACCCGTTTCGCTGCTGCGGCAGAACCGCATTTGGTGGTCTGGCCGGAGACTTCTCTGCTGGGTTCAGTGCCGGATGAAACCGGCACAATGAATTTTGCGCGCAGGGGTGCTGAAATAGCTGGCAACGCTCTGTTGGCAGGCACCCTCGAAACAAGGCGGGTTGAAAAAAGTGCCGCGGCACCGGATTGCATGATGTATTACAATGCCGCTTGGATGTTTGCTGCCGACGGCTCTGTGCTGGGCAGCTACCGCAAGCAGCACCTCGTGCCCTTCGGAGAGTATATACCGCTGGATAAGTTTTTTCCCGTACTTCAGAAACTGGCGCCAACCGGTGTCAGTTGCTCTGCGGGCGACGGTCCTTCGCTGATGAATTTGCCATGCGGAGAAAATCTCAGTGTCAAGGTGGGGGCTCTGATCTGTTTTGAAGATACCGTGCCGGGTTTGAGCCGCCTATCGGTCAGGGCGGGAGCGGATCTGCTGGCACTGATGACCAATGATGCCTGGTTCAACGGTTCTGTAGAGCCTGTGCAGCATCTGAATCAGTCGGTGTTCCGGGCCGTTGAATGCGCTGTGCCTCTGGTACGATCCGCTAACTCTGGTGTCAGCTGTGTGGTGGATGCCGTCGGGCGGGTCAGGGAATTGACGTCACAGGGCCGTAATACGGATTTCAGTGGTTTCCTGGTGGCTCCGGTGCACCTGTCCTCCGGAACTGAAATCAGTGCTCCTTATGTCACCTTCGGCGACTGGATTCTGGCTGTGCCGGCTGCACTGCTCGTGGTTTTTGTTGTCATGCGGCTTTTTTTCAGACGTAAAAAGTGAGGGGTTCTGAAGAAATAATCTTGTCCGCAACCGGTAACTGCGGTTCCGCAAATTCTCCGGGTTGCCGTTGCAGACCATGTTTGCCCCGTGCCGCAGAAGGGGTTGTATAAAAGGGCTCCTGCATGGCATAAGGGAAAGAACTGTGCCCTTTTCTTTAACCCCTTACCTTTGTCTTCGATGTGTGATGCTTTTTCTTCTTTTTCATGTGTCCGAGCTGATATTATAATTTGCACCGGTAAAAATTATAGCTTTTCTTGTTATTAAGCACAGATTCTGATACTATAAAAAATGCTTATTGTGAAAAGGCAACGTATTCCCGCTGAAAACTGAATTTCATTATTTCTGCGGTATATATCAGTATAACTTTATATGTTTTTCAAAAAAAATAAACCGGTTGTTAGAGAGCGGAATAAACATTGTATTTCCCGATCAAATATAGATCCTGATGCCGTAAAAGTGCTTTACCGTCTTGCTAATAACAATTTCATCGCATATCTTGTCGGCGGCGCTGTGCGCGACCTTCTGTTGAAGCGCCAGCCCAAGGACTTTGATATCAGTACTGATGCGCAGCCGCGTCAGATACGCAGACTTTTCCGTAACTGTTTTCTCATAGGCCGCCGGTTCCGCCTGGCTCATATTGTGTTTGGACGCAAGGTGATTGAAACCAGTACATTCCGAGCCACCCCGAAACCGGTCAAAGGCAAAAAAGAGCTTTATCAGAGCGAGGACAATACCTTCGGCTCTCCGGCTGAGGATGCTCTCCGCAGGGATTTCACAGTCAACGGCCTTTTTTACGATATTAAAAGCTTTGCCGTGATCGATTATGTGGGGGGACTCAAGGATCTGGAGAAAAGAATTATACGGAGCATAGGAAATCCCAATGTGCGATTCCGTGAAGATCCTGTGCGTATGATGAGGGCGGTAAGGTTTGCTGCGAAGCTTGATTTTACACTCGGGAAGAGCTGCCGCAGGGCTGTACAGATACATCATTCCGATATTCTTCATGCATCTACACCGCGCATCAGCGAAGAGATTTACCGTTTATTTACTGTGAATGCTTCCGAAAAAGCATTCAGGCTGATGTGGGAACTCAAACTGCTTGAGGATCTTCTTCCGTCTGTAAGTGCGTATATTGACAGGAGCGGCGGCGAAAATTCGCCGCTTTGGAAATATATGGCAGCACTGGATGCCAGGGAGGATAATGGAGACCTGAGCAACGGTGTCAGGACTGCGGTTTTGTATTATGCGCTGTTCCTTGAAGAGCTGGACAGAGTTTCCCGGGAGTCATCCGGCGAAAAAATCAATCGTATGCATGCGGCACGCAATGTGCTGCGGCCGCTCGCCAGCACTTTGAATATACCCAAAGCTGTTTTCTATTCGGCGGTTGCCGCAATGGACATGCTGCCGCGCTTTGATAAAATGCCGCCAAAAAAACGGGCTGAGCGTTTTTCGCGCCACAGTAATTTCATCGATGCCTATATTTTCAAGCAGATAGTGGTTGCAGCTGAAGCTCAGGATCCTTCTGTTATCAGCCAGTGGAGCGAGCTGTATGAAGGCGCACTCCACAAAGTATCAACAAAAAAACAGAGTAATAAAAGCGGGGGGGATTCGAGCTCCCGTCGCAAACGGCGTCACAAGGGACGTAGCCGGCGCAAGCGTTCCTGAATGCCGATAAATAGGGTTGTCGCTACGCTTTGTAGAATGTTAGATGTTGCCACACTGTAGTGTACGAAGGCGGAGCCCCTGATTCCTGATAAATAACGTTCTACATCCCACTTTCCACAAAATCAGACTCTCTCGATATTTGCACCGAGTTTGCCCAGTTCTTCCTCCACTTTTTCGTAACCGCGGTCAATGCTGCCGGCATTCATTATTTTCGTTGTGCCGTTGGCGCAGAGTGCGGCTATCAGCAGGGCCATGCCAGCTCGTATGTCGGGGCTGGTCATGCAGGATGCCTGCAGTTTACACGGCCCTGTAACAACAATTCTGTGGGGGTCGCACTGCACAATACGTGCTCCCATGCCTATAAGATGGTCCACGAAATACATACGGCTTTCAAACATCTTTTCGAAAAAGAGAGTTGTGCCGCGTGTCTGTGAAGCCAGAACAATCAGAACACTCATGAGATCCGATGGAAACATCGGCCACGGCCCATCCTCTATCTTCGGGATTGCATCTCCGAAATCGTACTTTGTTTTCAATCTCTGTTCAGGAGGGATGCGTATGGTCCTCCGCTCGTTGTCAAGTTGCCAGCGTACTCCGAAACGCCTGAATGGTTTTTCCAGGATCTCGAAATCGGCAGGATCAATGTTCTGAAGTGTAAGGTCTCCTCCGGTAACCAGTGCCGCCACAATATAGCTGCCCGCGTTGATTGTGTCCGGACCGACTCTCTGCTGTGTGCCTGAGAGCCGGCGTACGCCCTGTATTGTGAGAAGGTTTGTTCCTATGCCTTGGATTTTTCCGCCCATGCTGTTGATCATATGGCATAGATTTTGAACATGCGGTTCACATGCGGTGTTGTAAAGTGTTGTTGTTCCTTCCGCCAGAGAAGCAGCCATTATAAGGTTTTCTGTTGCGGTGACGCTGGCTTCATCAAGCATAATGCGTGTGCCGGTCAGGCGTTTTTCCACACTGAAAGTGTAGGCGCCGGAACGTGTTCTGACTGATGCACCCAGTTTCCGCAGTCCTTCAAGATGTGTATCGAGTCTGCGCCGTCCGATAATATCACCGCCGGGCGAGTGAATCCTTGCGGATCCACGCCGTGTTAGCAGGGGGCCAGCAAAAAGTATGGATGATCTTACCTGTCTGCAAAGTTTTCTGTCCAGAGGCTTCTTTTTTATGCGTTTGGCCTGTATTGTTACTGTGTGGCTGTTTTTATCATGCTGTACATCAGCCCCCATAGATTTCAGCAGATCAAGCATGGTCAGGACATCAGCGATAAAAGGCACATTGGTCAGGATTACCGGATCGGTGGTCAGCAATGAAGCCGCCAACATGGGCAGAGCCGCATTTTTGTTGCCGGGAACACGGTAGTTTCCCCCGATAGGCCGGCGGCCTTTTATTATGAATTCGGACATGTTCTGTTTCTCCCCGCTCAGCATTGAAATCAGCTGATATCTCTGCTAAATGACACCCGCTATCTTATATCTTTTCGGTTTCAGCTTAAAGTGCGAAATGAATGATGTTAATAAGTTTTGCGGTTGAAATACGTTTCTTCAGCCTTTATTATTGACAGGCGATGTTCCGGTTCGTTCTGCAGCTTCAGGGGTGTGCGGCATGGAGTATGGAGCAGATAAAAAGAAAGTGAAACTCAACTCCTGGAGAGATTACTATGTCTGATCAGAAGAAAATTGTGGATCCGCGTCCCAGCTGGGATTCCTATTTCATGAGTATTGCGCATGTTGTGTCCACACGAAGCAACTGTCTGCGCAGAAGCGTGGCGGCGGTGGTCGTGTCAGATAACAGAATAATATCCACAGGCTATAACGGCACCCCGCGCAAAGTCACCAATTGTTTCGCTGGCGGCTGCCCCCGTTGTGCGGGGACGGCTCCCTCGGGATCCAGTCTGGAAGAGTGCATATGCGTGCATGCGGAGCAGAACGCTATCTGTCAGGCAGCGTATTACGGCATCCGTTTGGAAGGATCCACTATCTACGTTACAATCAGTCCATGCCTGACATGCGCCAAGCTGATTATCAACGCGGGAATCAGAGAGGTCGTGTACGGAGGAGATTATGCCTTCACTGAACAGACGGAAAAACTCCTGAAAGAGGCGGGAGTTATATGCCGTCGGTTTGAGGAGGATAAATGATTGTTTCCCGGACATCGAAAAATGTCAGCTGACTCCCGGATTTATGCGTGAACAGTGATATTTATGTCTGATTTTAAAACTCTGACTTGCATCTCGAGGTCGGAAACGGCATAATGTCTGGGTATTTTTTTAAGGAGAACTGTAGATATGCGCACTAAAATTGTTGCAGGTAACTGGAAGATGAATAAGACAGCTTCTGAAACGACTTCCCTGATTGATAGTATTAAAGCTGAGCTTGAAGGGGTTTCGGGTGTTGATGTGGTGGTCTGCCCGCCGGCAACTGATTTAAAGGATGCTGCGGCTGCGGTTGACGGCTCCTGTATAGCCCTCGGCGCACAGAATGTGCACTGGGAGGAGTCAGGTGCTTTCACCGGTGAGATTTCCGCGGCAATGCTCAAGGATCTCAAGGTTAAGTATGTGATTATTGGTCACAGTGAACGCCGCCAGTATTTCGGTGAGACGGATGAAACCGTCAATAAACGTACAAAAGCCGCTCTTGCCGCCGGACTTACTCCTATAGTATGTATCGGTGAAACACTGGAAGAGCGTGACAGCGGCCGTATGGAATCAGTTGTTACCAACCAGATTAAAGAAGGTCTGGCTGATCTTGAGGACGATTTGGCCTCGGTTGTTGTAGCCTATGAACCTGTCTGGGCTATCGGTACCGGTCGCACCGCAACTCCGGCTCAGGCGCAGGAGGCGCACGCCCTCATACGCCGTACCTTGGCCGAAATCTCCGCCGGAGATGTGGCCAATACCATCCGCATTCAGTATGGCGGAAGCATGAAGCCCGAAAATGCGGCTGAACTTCTGAGCCAGCCTGATATCGATGGCGGATTGATAGGCGGCGCTGCTTTGAAAGCCGATTCGTTTGCGGCTATCATCCAAGCGGCTGTCTTATAATTTAGGCTTAATGCAGGTTTGCTGGCTTGCGGAATTATTACGGAAATAATCAGAATAATGCCGGATACAGGGCGGAACAGTGAGTTTATCGGATATAAACTATGGTTCCCGTGCTGTCATCCGGTTGATTTTTTCTGTGTGTCTGCAGCGGATGCTGTAAGTCCGATAGAATCTCTTAGTTATCGGTCGGCGGTGTCAGTCTGCGGGTAAGTTCTTTGTCAGGCCTGCCTATGTAATCTTCGTCAGATGCATAGGTGTAGGTCACTTCTATGTTGTCATCCACCTGCGCCAGAGAAGGGATTTGCCCTGCCTGGCGTCCGAGACTGCCCATATATCGCTTTGTGTATGTGATGCGTCGTGCTTTTATGGCCCGTCCTTTGTTATCAAACTCAATCGCCAGGTCTCCGTAGGCGGTGAAACGTTCTTTTTTACGGGGACGGATACGGTTCCAGCCAATGATGCGGCCTTCATCGTCATGAATGAACTCGTCTTTCCAGTTGCGGGAATAGAAGATCAGCGGATCGGTATAGGGTATCGTGCCGCGACGGTAGTCAATGGAGACCAGATGCTCATCTTCATCATATATTCGCTGTTCATTTCCTGCAGAATATATGCTCAGTACAGCCGGCAGTGAGACAGCCTGCCCGGTTTCAGCAAAGAATCCGATGTCAACCCGGGAAGTCATGATTGATCTGCCTCCGGCAATTTCAGTCCGGAAGGGTTGGTGATAGGCCAGTTCCACAATCCATTTATCCGGATCTTCAGCGCTTTGCTTCACCGAAAATTTCCGCGCTGTTCCCTGCAGCAGGACACAGCGGATAGATGCTTCGGGGTTATCGCAGTGGACTTCAACCTCGTATTTGCGCCTGTATGGGAAACCGCGGAATACTTTAGCAACGGCCAGATGGGTGTCAAACAGGTTTTCAGAATAAACACATGTCGCCATATCCAGTTCCGGAACCAGACCGGATTTGTCTTCCACATTGATTGCAAGCATAGGTGGAAGATTGTTGGTTGTAAGATTCCCTGCGAGGTGCATAAGGCGGTCAATGTCGAGCTGATCGGGCTGAAAAACCGCAGGGTGCGCTATGCCGCTCATATAGGTGCGGTGTCCTGTCACGGTTTTCTGAGAGTTGCGGAGCATCTGCTGTATGGTCGGCATGATAAGACCGTTGGCTGTGAGATAATCGCGGGTTTCCGGCGCGAGAGCCCCGATTGCCCGGGCGATGGCCTTTACATATCCATGCTCTGTTTTTGCCTTTCCGCTGACGGCCACGTAGTAAGGCGTATTTGCCGGAAACAGATCACCGGTTTCAATCTGATAGTCGCTGTATGCCGGATAGCAGTAAAGCTGGTTGCCGAAAAACAGCACAATCTGGTTTTTAAAGGCGTTTGGATCATTGAACAGAGCTCGCGGCTGGGAACGCCAGTAGGGTGAGTTGATGAAGCCCATAGACGAATTACCGACAACAGGAATCAAATGGCCGCATAGATTTTCCCCGAACAGTGAGTTGGGTACTCCTATGTGCAGTTTGCGTTCTTTCATTTCATCACAGTATTTCAGTTTAAGAACACCTGGCTGTTCGCTGAAATCAATATTCCCGCTGTTGTTATCGCGGTTGACATACAGCAGATAAGGCGTGTCTCCTGCTGTCGCCGTGTTGGTGGCATTCCGGGGAGAGATCGATATAAAAGATTGAAAGAGGCCTGTGCCGAAACTCCATATCGTATTGGTTGCGGTCTGTATGACAGTGTTGTCACTGCCCGGAGGAAGTGCTTTTACCGGAGGACCGGCGGTGTTGGTGAAACTTTCAGAAACAGAAGTTTCATTGAGTTCGTCTATCAGCTTGCTGAATTTCCCTGTGTTATGCAGGTTTTGCAGATCTTTGTCGGTTTTCATATATTCCAGATCATGAAAACCCAGTATGAATGCCTCTTTCAGTTTTTTTATTGCTTCATTTTTCTTTCCCTGAAGCGACATCGCACAGGCCAGATTGTAGGTCCAGAGACTGTCGGATGTCTGCAGATCAAGGCCTTTACGACATATTTCAGCCATTGCATGGTAGTTTTTGCGTGAATGCGCGGAGTCCATCAGTTTAAGCAGACCCAGATGACGTTCATGCACTTCCGGCATATCAAAAACCATGCGGTCTGCAACCAGAGAGTTTGCCGTAAATAAAAGTGAAATTATAAAAATGAAATATTTCATATTATGGTCAGTATTCTGTCTGCTGCGATCTCTTTGATGTGAATTCGTTTCAGTCTGGAACTCTCACCGGAACATATCGACACACTGCTTTTCGAGACTTTCAGCAGTCTGGCGAAAAAAGTAATCAGCTCTTTGTTGGCTTTGCCGTCAACTGGCGGCGCTTTCAGCCGTACTTTGAGCCAATTCTCTTCAGCACCGCTTATTTCCGAACGGGAAGCTCTCGGAGTGACACGGATTGTCAGGATGATACCTCCGTTTTTTTCCGCAATCCATTTCGGCAGGGTTTTTTTTAATGGTTCTGTCATATTACGTAAGCTTCTGTTTGTTTAATCAGGGCGGATATAACGCTTTCATTCGAATATTCGCTGCTGTTCACCCGAGATGCCTGAAGGGAGTGCTGTATATAAATTAAAACGGCAGTGTTAAATCTGTATTCACCAGCGAGAATATTGCAAAATTCACTGTGTTGTATGAGATACTTGCGACAAAAAAGAAAATCAACGGGGTGAAATCCAGTCCCGCCTGGGGAGTCTGGCTCCGTGAAAAACGCCCGAGTACCATGTCCATACCCTCCCGACAGAGAAGAGCGAAGTCCATCCTTCGCATAAGAGTTGTAATCAGCGATCCTATTATGAAAGTGAAAAGAACGCTGATCATTACGGAGATGCCCTCACATACAGAGAGCAGACCTATCCATGCTGTTTTGATAAAACCGATAATCATAGGCGATCCTGTAACAGGGTCAGATATGGTTTGTACACTCCCGGTACTTACAGATATTGAGACTAACTCGCCGCTTTGTATCGCCAGGAAGGCCAGGGCGATATGGCTGACCACCAGCAATAATATCTGAAAACGTAAAGGGGGAAGAGAAAACGGTTTTGCGTAGTACCCCAGCGCCTGTAGGGCTCTTGTGCTTTTCCCGGGAGATTTGACGAGGATTGTCAGAAAATAGAAACTCCAGAATTTGAGCATGAAGGATATAGTTTCCAAAAAGCTGAAATAAAGAAGTGATATGTGTTCCGACATACTGTCAGGCGGTACAACCCGGAAAACTTCGCCGAAATTGATACTTACGGTATGTGCCATTTTGGAAAGTAACAGCGTTTTGAAAAGGAACACAAATAAAAGTATTATTCCCATGGTCGTTTTTTCAGGAAGAGCCAGGGCCGGTTTGAGAAAGTCAACCAGGCGCGTGACGCGGCTGTTGGTGAAAGACACAAAAGGGTTGAAAAATGTTTCTCTGTCCGGCTTTGAAAAGAGTCGTACCAGCAGAATGGCAATGAATATATTGAGTATAACGGCTATATAGTTCATTCCTGTGTTTCCTGTAGAAAAGCAGTATCCCCTTAAAACAAAATGCATAAGAACACAGACACGCTATGAACTTTTGCGGGATACTTGAATTAAAAACAACAGGATATGATTATAGGGCGTTTTGTTCAAGGCTAATCGTTCCATTCCCGGGGCTGCCGATATAAGAAACTAAGAAAAAAAAATTCGGCAGATCTAAGAGCGGGTTGATAACTATCCGCGCCGGATACTGAGCTGCGCATCAGAGAAGAAATATATTTGAAAGAGAGTTGAAATGCTGTCAGGCATAATGAAATCCTGGCGCATTTAATATTACAATTTAGTTCCGGAAGATAGCCGTTGATAAAAGTTGAGAATTTCTGTATAAATTTACTCACGAGCTAATGCAGTCATAAAAGCGAGGTCTGCGTATATCTTTTATTATCATGCGTAGTCAGTCATGTGTCCGTCTGTGCGCAGCCAGACAGACTGGCGGCTGCAGGCAGTTCAGGGAGAAGTAAGATGAGAACAGGAAAAAAACTTTTGTCAGCAGCTGTAGGAATGACAGCGGTATTGTGGTTGTCTTTGTCATACGGCCAGATTAAAGAGGCTGAAGTTTCCGCTGCTGTCCGCAATGCGGTTCAACCTTTTATTGCTGATGGTGAAATCGCGGGAGCGGTAACTCTGGTGGCAAAGAATGGAAAGGTTGTCAGTCATGAGGCTATGGGACTGTCAGACCTGAACACAAAACGTGCTATGAAAAAAGATGATCTTTTCTGGATTGCCTCCATGACCAAGCCTATGGTCGGAGCTGCTGCAATGATGCTTGCTGATGAAGGTAAATTGGATATACATGATGATTTGGAGAAATATCTGCCTGAGTTCAGTGATCTCTGGATGGTGGATCAGAAGTCCGGAAACAAGATGATCCTCAAACGTCCCGCTCGCAGGATAACACTGCTTGATGTGGCAACCCATACTGCAGGCATCGGGAATGTGGAGGAACCCCGTTCTCATACTGCTTTGGCTGAACTGGTGGCAATGGCATCCCTGAGACCCCTGGAGTTTGAACCGGGAAGCCAATGGAAATACAGCACTATGGGAACACATGTGCTCGGCCGTGTGGTGGAAGTGGTTGCAGGTGAACCGCTAGATCAATTTCTGCAGAAACGACTTTTTGATCCGCTTGAGATGAAAGAAACGACCTTTTTTCCGTCGAAACAGAAGCTTGGACGTATTGCTAAATCCTATCTTAAAAATGATAAAATCCAAGAGTTGACGGAAACAGAAATCTATTTTATCAAAGGAGATCTGTGGGATACGGAACGGACTGTCAAACCGGGCGGCGGACTTTTTTCAACTGCCGGGGATGTGTGGCACTTCTATCAGATGATGCTGAACAAGGGGGTATGGAAAGGACGAAGAGTCCTCTCTGAAAAAGCTGTGAAGGAGCTGACTCGTACTCAGTCCGGTGATATCAGGACCGGTTTTACTGAAGGCCAGAGCTGGGGTATTAAATTTCAGGTAGTCAAAGAGCCGCAAGGAATTACAGCTATGCTGCATCCCGGGACATTCGGGCATGGCGGGGCTTATGGAACGCAGAGCTGGGCTGATCCTGTTAATCAGACGATTTACATTCTGATGATTCAACGCAGAGGTTTCCCGAATGGAGACAATTCACCTGTCCGCATGGTATTCCAGACCGCAGCAGCAAAAGTGTTGGAGTAGTGTGCGTATATGGCATTGTTAGACAGACTGAATGTGTCACCGCCGATCACAGAGTGGTGCATTTACTTTGTTAATTCATCCAGCTGAAAAAAAAAGTAAAAAAATGAGTGCGTTCTGTTGACATCAGTTAGTGCGTATAGTAATATGCACACATCAAACAACCTCCCCCAGGTTGTTAATAAAAAGAGTGACGAATTGCACATCACTTCCCCCGTGTAAGTGCAACATGGTAAAAACCATGAGCGTCATTAATTAATATATGTCCTCCCTGGCGGCGGGTAGAAGCATACAGCTTTTACCCGCCGTTTTTTTGTATCCGGTAAAAGCGACTGTGATTTTTACGGTGCTTGCCGGAGAGATGTTCCTGAGCAGTGGAAAAAAAGCGGGAACACACGACGGATTATACTTTTGATCGGCTTTTATTTTTCAGGGGTCTGAGCTTACGCCATCTTTTATGAGCCCAAAGGTACTGTTCTGGATACTGGCGTACAAAATTTTCCAGTCGTTGGGTGAAGAGGGTCAACAGCTCTTTAATATCGGTTTCGCGGTTGCCGGTGGATTCAAAGCGTATGGGGTTTCCACCTATTACACGATATTTCAAGGGTCCTTCGCGGATGACGGCGCCTACAACAACCGGTATGCCGGAACGAAGATGCAGACGGGCGGGAGATGTGTGTGTGTGTGCTTTACGCCCCATGAAATCGATAAGGATGCCGTTTTTACGGCCTGCATGCTGATCCATCATAACCGCCAGCACAGCACCTGTCCGTTTCCATTTGCGAATGACATCGGGAGTGAGCCCTTTGTTCTTGTCTATAACAGTTATAGCGCCGCGGAAATGGTGAGTTTCCATGAATTTTTGAACAAAGGGATTGTTCATTTTACGGGCAATGGCGATCACAGGGCGGGTGAAAGACATAAGGCTGATCCCCGTTTCCCAGGCTCCTATATGTCCTGTTACGAGTATAAAAGGTTTTTCCCGCTCGTCGAAAACCAGTTTGCGGCATTCTTCAGAACATTCGAAAACAATATGATCTTCCCAGTTCTCTTTATTGATAACTTCCGGAACCTTGAAAGCCTCGCAGATATGGCCCCCGAGATGAGCAAAAGCTTTGCTGGCAATGCGGTCGGCTTCATTTCTGCTTTCAGTTATACCTGCTTTGAGTATGTTTTCGATTGCGACAGTTCTTCTTTCCCTCAGAATGCGGTAGAAAGGGCGTGCTATGCACGAGCCGAGAGAGTAGGCCTTGGACGGAGGAATTAATTCATACAGAAATCCAAGGACTCGTATCAGCAGATACTGCAGATAGGCGAAAAATCTAAGAATCATTTTGTTTCCGGTTTTTATTCTGGAATTCCTGTGAAAGTATCCGGGCGAGCTTTTTGACTTCCCGAACAACCGGGCGAGGTAGATAGTCCTCTTTCTCAAGCATGTTTGAAACACGCATTGCCGCATCTTCCAGTTTCCCCTGCTGTATCAGAAGACGTATCATTGTCAGACGTATGCTTGGGTCATCAGGTTTGCTTTCATAGACTTTTCTGAAGGCTTTCTCCGCTTCTCCAGTTTTGTTCAGGGTCAGGGCGATTTTCGTTTTTACATGCAGGGTCTGTATATTATCAGGATCAAGCTTAATGGCCTCACTGATGTAGGATTCGGCGAGTCGGCTGTCCTTTGTTAAAAGCAGAGTTTCAGCCAGACCGCGCAGGCCTGCTGCTGTTTTTTCGGATTTAAGGCTTCTGACAAAATAATCCCGGGCCAGTTCAGGTTGATTCCTCCTGAGGCGTACCTGTCCCATCAGATTGTTGGCCATGGGATTTTCGGGTGACTCCAGCAGAACGTTTTTGGCATCCTCTTCCATAAAAGCAGGAACGCCGAGTTTCATATCCAGCTCAAGCAATTCCCTGCGAATTTCCGGAAGGTCGGGGTTAAGTTCCAGGGCACGCACAAATGCTTTGCGGGTTGCATTTAACTGATTTTCTCCGCGTTGTTTAAGAATATACCCTCTCACAACGTAGAACATATAATTTTCGTGTTTAGATAATGTGTTTTTCAATGCTGGATAGACCCTGTCCTGCAGCTCCTGGAAATTTTTATTTTCCAGCAGTATCTGTGCGAGCAGAGACCATAAATCGGCATTGCCAGGATGGTCGGGGATAACGTCATTGAGCATACGAAGCGCTTCATCTGTTTTATTCCGCAGTTTCAGAACAGCGGCTTTATGCCAGAGAAGCTTTTCCGGTGATACTCCCGCTTCTTTCGCAAGATCCATCCATAGCCCTGCTTCAGGCAGGTTTTCCCGGAGTATGGCGACCTTGGCTTTGTGAATCAGGGCAAAATGGTCGCTGTCGTCAAAATCCAGCAGAATATTCAATTGACTTTCAGCTTCCTTGTATTCATTGGCGGCGGTTTTTCTGCTTATACTGCCGTACAGAAGCTGTTTTTTATTGCGCAGTTCAACTAGCGGATCTAGATCGACAGCCATCTGATTTACGGATAGATTTTTAAACAGATTGGATTTTGTCCAGAAACGTTTTTTTGCAAACTCGAAAATTTCCGTATTCGCCAGAGTGCCGCTCTGATTTTGCAGCTGAGCCACAGATGTGTTCAGCAGCTCGCGGTCGGGGGGGTATTCCGCAAGTTTCAGTTCTATGGACTTACGACTGACAGGATAAATTCCGCGGTCTTTTACCAGATGATACCTGTTCAGTAGAACGCTGAGATTGTTCGGGGAGAGAAAAGAACAGTGTTTAAGAACTTTTGCAGCTTTTTTATACTGCCTTTTTTCAATCAGCAGTGTCGCTAATTCATTGCCGACGAATGCGAGCTGCTTTCGGTATGCATTTCTGTGATTTGTAAGAAGTTTAATTTCGTTTTGTGATTTACTGAACATATAAGGGTGCATGGAATCGGCAAATTCAAAGAATTTGTTAACCAGCCTGTCAGAGTCGATCTCTCTGTCCGCCGGCAATAGTTCGAGGAAGAAACCTTCAGGAACGGCGATATAGCCGAGTTTACGGATTGTACCGGGATAGCTGAAAATGGCTATTTTTGTGTATGCCTTCGGATCGAGTGCCAGCCATTCACGCATAAAGGAGTAGGTTGAGATTTCAGCGGCATTGATGAGTCTGTACTTGAAATTCTGAAACTCCGGACTCTGCTTTATGCTTTCAAGATACTTTGCGGATACTATGCCGTGTTTCAGTGTTTC
Organism: Kiritimatiellia bacterium; assembly: GCA_046482825.1. Classification (GTDB taxonomy): domain Bacteria; phylum Verrucomicrobiota; class Kiritimatiellia; order RFP12; family UBA1067; genus M55B167. The sequence goes on along the minus strand of JAWOEI010000092.1, from coordinate 61,249 downwards.
TGATTGATACAGGTTGAGATCGCTGTCGTTTTCGCGGGCCTTGACAAGTATTTCGTTTTTCAGAAAGGGCATATCCAGAATGAGCGTTTTTTTGCTGATTTGCTCATGTATGGTGCTGGAGATTTCATCTGTAAAGCGCCCCTGATTCGGATCAATATCCTTAAAACTGAAAAAGGGTACGCAGAGTGAAAGCAGAAAAAGGGGCCAGCACAGCAGAGATCCGATCCGACAGACATAGGGATTGTCTCTGTATTCATAAAAATCCAGTTCGTCGTCCAGCTGTTCTATGTACATCTCCCTCATTAGATGGAGGGATGCAGTCAATATGCCGGTTATGCCAGCCAGGATGGCGTAGGACAATACCGGAATTTCGGATATCATACGCACTATACCCCAGGGGGCAAGTCTGAAGTTGATCAGTGTGGGTATGAGCAGTGCCGCAAGTAGCAGCTGAACGATAAAAAGGAATGGTTTGCGTATGCGGAAAGAATAGGCGAAAACAAAAAATGCTGTTATTACAGGAAAAATGAAAAACACGAGAATACGGCTCCAGCCGAAACGCGGCAGCCACGACAACACATCCCGTACTGTTGTTTCCTTAAAAACGCTCAGAATTGCTCGGGGTGCCAGTACGGTAATATTCTGACAGTATCCAGCTGCATTCCACAGAATGAGCAGAGCCAGACTGCCGCCTGTAATGGCACAGACAATACACAGGAGTACCCGTCCCATGCTGAACTGCTCGCTCAGCTTCATCGATCGGTAAAGAAGCAGAATGCCTACAGGCAGCAGGACAAGAAACAGAGCCGATTCAACTGAACATAGTGCCAGAAAAAAGACGGATGAAAGCAGGGTCCACAGCTTCCCCTCCTGATCATAAGCAATGATCAGATTCATGATCAGAAAGAGCAGCATCATGTCAAAGGTACAGGGATACAGGCGTGTCGCACTGAACCAGAAAGGACCGCAGAACGCCAGAACAGCAGAGGCTCCGAGAGCTCCGAGAACTGCACTGTAGGCTGTCCGGCGGTTGTGTTGCAGGACCTCTTCAGGCATTGAGTCTGTGGCATTCTGAGAAAGCATGGCGGCCGCGCCGTCACCGGATTCTATATCGGAATCATAATCGTTGTTCTGTATCTGCGGCGGAAGTGCCTGCATGGCACCTCCTGAATCCTCGCATGACAGCAGAGCTGTAATTCTGGCGATAAGGATGTAAAAAAGCGCAACAGCGACTGCTCCGCAGACAGCGGAAAAGAAGTTCAGCCTGACCGGCAGGGTTTCCCAGGGGATAACTGCTATCTGACGTGACACCAGTGAAAAGACAGGATTTGTAAGATAAATTGACTCGGAGACCTTGACTGCCTGCGCTGTTAAAGCTGCCGATGTGCCCGGATAAATTTTTTCGTACAATGTGAACCAGTAACTCACAAGCGGTACAATCAGGGTGACAGGCATGAATAAACGAATCAGCAGCCAAGGACTCATTTCCAGTCTTTTCTTAAAAAAAATCATTGTTTTTCCCGCTATTGAGACAGTTGACTGAATACCGTTTTTTTGTGCGGCGATCACAATGAGAACCCGTAACTCTCATATTGCTTTTAGCCTTTACCGGAAGTCCGCAAGATCGCAGTGATCCATATCGCTGAAAACCTGGTTTTCGCCGCCCATGCCCCATACAAATGCATAACTGCATGTGCCGACACCACTGTGAATGGACCATGGCGGTGAAATGGTGACATCTTTTTCTGTAAGCGTAAGATGACGGGTTTCGTCGGGTTCTCCCATGAGATGCAGAACTTTACCTTTTTCTGATGTCAGATCAAAATAACAGTAAACTTCAGTGCGCCTGTCGTGAGTGTGCGGCGGGAAGGTGTTCCATACATTGCCTTCATGCAGTTCAGTGAATCCCATTACCAGCTGGCAGCTTTTTATGAAACCTGGGCAGATGTATTGATAGAGGGTTCGTCTGTTGGCTTCCGCGTCGGAACCCAGTTCTATAATATTGGCATCGGATACAGCTGCTTTGGTTGTGGGGTAGGCCGCATGTGCAGGATAAGAAACAAGATAGAATTGGGCCGGTGCAGATGCGTCCGCACTCGTGAATATGATGCTTTTACTTCCCTTGCCTATGTACAGACATTCGCGGGGTGCAAGTTCAAATGAGTTTCCGTCAACTTCTATTACACCTGATGCGCCAAGGTTGATTATTCCCGCTTCACGACGGTCGCAGAAGTTATCACAGGCCATTTCCCGACCGCCGGTCATTTCCAGGGGGGTGTTGACTGGCACAATACCGCCTACTACGGCGCGATCCACATTGGTATAAACTGTGGTGATCTCGCTGGGAATGAAAAGATCGCTGATCACAAAATTTTCTCTGAGTTCGCTGGTATTCATTCTTTTAACGGAATTACGGTCAGAAGCTTCTATGGTACGCATAATAAAAATTCCTTCTATAAAAGTTTTAAATTTTTTTATCCAAGTTGTTTTGAATAACTGAATATGCCGAATTTCTGGCTTGATTATAGCAAATGAGGGGCCTGGAATGAAGAAAGAATATCGGTTTGCTGAAATATGGGCGCAGTGAAAAATCCTCATCTTTCCGTCATGCCGGATTTTTGATATATTGTAACCGATTCAGGGGAGCGTAAATGGATTTCAGTGGAAACGAAACATATGATGATTGCGATGATGTGCGTGACGGAGTTAAGAGAGGTTGCCTTGGCTGGTTGTTCCGTGCTGCCGCTGTTTCTGTCGGGGTGGTTCTGTTACTGACGTCTCTTCTGGCGTTTCTGCTGACTACTGATTTCGGCAGACTGTGGCTTCTGTCTGAAATCAACAGCGTAATCGCTCCGGCGGAGCTTGCGGTGCATGATTGGGATGCGGGTTTCTTCGGTCCGTTGTGTCTGCATGGTGTGGAGTACCGTGCTCCCGATGAAGGTCTGCGTGTCGATGTTGAAAGTGTGATTTTCGCAAAGGGTATTTTTGCGCTTGTTCCTGTCGGTAAGCTGTCGCTGGGGGAGATCGTTCTGGAATCTCCGGAGGTGAGCTGTGATTTTCATGAAGCGAAAACGGATAAATCAAAGAGTGGCAATGCCGATGCATCGGACGGCAGAGCTTTTTTTATGCCCGCTGTGGATATAGGCGGCACGCTGCTGCTGAAGAACGGCACTCTTATGGTCATGTATAATGGCAGGACGCTTCTGAAAAGCCATAACTTGCACGGACGTCTGGTTCTTGATTCATTCTGGAAGCCTTTCGGCTTTAATATCAGCGGGGCAGCCGGGAAGGGGACGATTGGTTTAACAGCAAGCCTGCAGAGCATAAACTCTCTGATTAACGGCGGGGATTCGGAGTATGCTGACAAGGTGGTACTTCAGCTGGACAAGATAAATCTTGCTGATTTGGCGGCGGTACTTGAATTGGGCGGATTCCCTGTGTTGCCGTCTGCCGGTATTGCTGAAGGCGCTGTGACTGTGGAACGTTCAGGCGGTATTAAAACCCTTGATGTCGAGGGAGGTCTGCTGATCGAAAAGATGCAGGTGAAAAGCGCCGGGGGAAAGCTTTCTCCGGCAGGTGATGTCGCCTTGCTTGTGGATGCCGGGATAAAGGATGATCTCTGTGTTTTTCGTAAATGCGAGCTGTCTTCACCCTGGGGGCAGATCAGTCTTCGCGGTTCTTTGAAACAGATTTACGCATTGCGAAAGCTCAGCGGTGATATCGAGGCTGATATTGATATGGATATCGCCGCTACAGTAAGAGATTTCCGTGATTTGCTGCCTGTGAATGATGATCTGCATGTATCCGGAGGCACACTGAGCGGATCATTCATGGTAAAGGATTTTTCCGGCGGAAAGCGCTTTGAAACATCTCTGCAGACTTCGGATCTGTCCATGCGGTATCGGGAAATACCGCTTTCCCTGAAACAGGACACGTCACTTCTGCTTAAGGTGCGTGTTCCTGATGATGCTCTTTCCGAGATCGAAGAGTTACGCTTGCAGGCTTCTTTCGCCGATATTTACGGTAAAGGAAATATACGGCAGGGAGTTGTCAAAGGATACGTGGATTTATCGCGGTTTTACGAGGATTTCGGAGGGGTCTTTAAAAGCGGTTTTGCTTCAGGGGGAGCTGTCAACTTCAATCTTTCAACGCGACCTTCCGGTGATTCTTCTTTTCTGGACTGCATCGCTAAATTTACGCGTTTAAATGTAACCTCTGCAGGTGCAGGAGCAAGTTCTGTGAAAGAGGGAAGTTTCACTTTCAAAGGTCTGGTGGACGGTGTGGGCAAAGCCGCTGATACGTCGGATGTCAGTTTAAGGGATGTGGAATATGATCTTCGCTTGAATCAAAGCCGGTTGCATGGTGCTGCAAAGCGTCTTGTGCCTGTTCAGGATGGAGCGGATTTGCCTGTCCTGCGTGGTTTCTCTATGAATGCCGATGTGTGGATTAACGATCTGATCAGAGCTGGCGGCCTTCTGATGAAGCGTCCGGCGTATATGAATGCACTTGACAGCCATGGTGCTGTTGTTCTGAATTCCGCAGTTGAATGCGCTAATAACGTGGCGAAAATGCGTGTGAACGGTGTCGGCGAGAATATTGTTGTCAACATGGCCGGACAGAAAATCAGCGAACCGGAAATGCTTTTTCAGGGATCGGCTGTTTATGATGCGGGTAAAGGCGGCCTTTCTTTAAAAGATGTCAGAATAAACTCGGGTTTTATTGATCTGGAGATACCGGATTGGTTTGTCGGCTTGTCCGAAGACGGAGAGGGTGTGAAATTTAAAGGGAACGCAGATGCATTGCTGGATATGCGTGTTCTAAGTTCCTTTTTTTCATCAGATGCAAACACCTGCAACCGGATGCGCGGAGATGCCGGGATTGCCCTTGATGCAGAGGGCGATGATTCAGGATCGGAAATGAATGTAAACGTAATCCTCAGTGATTTCTATGTGTTTGCCGACAAAGAGATATGCTTTCATGAAAAACAGGCTGAAATGAATTTGCATCTGTTTGTTAGAGAGAATGGCCGTGATGCTCTTGTGAGGTCTTTAAAGTTTGATTCCTCCCTGATAGACATATCCGCTGACGGTAGTGTCAATGATTTTCTGAATGACAGAAATGCAGATCTGCACGGTGAAACGGAGATTGATTTCGGTGCTGTCAATCGTTTGCTGCGCGTGCGTGGTATTGATGAATGGACTCTCAGCGGCCGCAGAAAAAGTTCTTTTGAATTAAAAGGACCTTTAACCGGGGATTTTACACAAAAAGGTTTTTTTGCAGGTTCAGCTTATCTGGCATCCCTGAAAGGACTGGGGCTGAGCGCTGGCGGTGCTGAGATCGCGCTGGAAATGAAAAACAGGAGTTTGCAATGTGACTGGCAGCCGGTGCTGAACGGAGGGCGTTTAAAGTTCAGTCCTGTGCTGGAATTCACTCCCAGGGGAATATCGTTGATGTTTCCTGAAAAGCTGGAGATGCTGAAAAAGGTTAAGATTACCCAGGATATGGTTGATAAACTGCTGGTAAACTGTAATCCCATGTTTCAGGACAGCCGTGTGCATCGCGGTACGGCCGGTTTCAGGATGAACAGCTTTGTTTCCGGTCCGAAGACGGGTCATGAAGATCTGTATATGGATGCGGACATTGTGCTGGAGAATGTGAGTATGACGCTGTCACCTGTAATGCGCAATCTTCTTTCCATGATAAATGTGAAGACTTCCGTTTACAGGGTTGAACATCTTCCCATGCATGTTATTATCAGAAAAGAACGTATTTATCTGGAACCCATGACAATGGTTTTTTCCGGACAGCCCGTTATTTTCAGCGGCAGTGCGGGGTTTGATTCAACGATAGATTATCTGATTGAGATTCCTCTCGGCGATACCATTGTCCGTAAAACCGGATTGAACCTGCCCGGAAACCTTACTGTCAAAGTGCCGGTCACCGGCACCGTCGATAATCCCCGTCTGGCTACCGGTGCTCTTGAAAAAGCTTTTGGCGGTTTCATTAAAAACACTCTGGGAGACGATGCTTTGAAAGGGGTGGGCAATTTTCTGGAAGAACTGAAGAAGGAACTTGAATAAAGCTGTTTACAGAGTTGTGTACTGATATTTTTAAAGGAGTTTTATGACGTTAAGAGAGAGGGAAATGCGGTCGTCGGCAGTCAGTCTTTCTGATATGGAGATATTTGTTTTTCCTGAGCTGATGTATTCACTGGTGCTGGCTGATATCATGTCGCCCCGTATCTGGCGTTGGCGGGAAGACCCCTGGTTTGACGGCATAGAGAAAATGCGTCCCTATAAACGCATACGACGTCTGCGGCAGTACATCATGGATAACTATGTGTTTAATCTTGATCTGGATACATGGGGACTGACAACACAGAAGGAACAGCTGGAACGTTTCAAGGATATTCTTGATCCGGAGCTGATATCCTCTTCAAATGCGCTTTTCGGTTATCAGGGAGACGCCTATTATTTTGACATTGATATCCGCACTCACTTCGGATTGGATAAGTATTCAAGCGATACTATCCCTTTCTGGAAAACCGAGACTGTCGAGGCCATGGATGCTTTCCGGTATCGTGAAGGTTTTGAAAGCGGTGCAGGTGAGTGTGTGTCGCTTGCTGCACTTTATGTTGCGGCTCTTTTTGTGGTGGGGCGTATTCCGCTTGAAGATATTTATATGATGGCAACACCGCTGCATTCGCAGAGTTTTGTTGATGTGCGTGACGGCGTGCTTATCAATAACAGGCGCCTGGTGACTAAATCGATGTGGTTTAACGGAACACAGATATCCAGCCAGGCGCGTAGAGCTCTGGAAAATGAACAGGTAAATGTCGTGTCGCATTCAACCGGCTGGATACATGTATTGTATGACCGCGCAACCATGCCGCGTTATCGTTTTGAAAAATTATCTGAAAAACTGAATAAATATTTAAAGACCCGTTTAACTCCGGAAATACTCGGTAATTTTCTGCGTCATAATCGTGATTGCAGAAAGTCTTTTGTCGTCCGTCATAAAATGTGTGGAGGAATGCGCTATCTTCCGATGGAAGAGGTGTTTGATTTTGAAGGTGACAGCGCTTACCGGGCGACCGGTCCCACCCGTGATAAACTGCTGGAAAGTATTCCGGTTGAGGAGTATTCGTTTTCATATCCGCCCTGCAAATGTGTTTTCAATGAAGTTGAGGAATTTATAAAAACACACTCTGTTGACCTTGATGATGAAAAGGACCGCAGGGAGTTGATGCATAAAATCGGTGACAGCTGTGTGACCGCGGATTACCTGGTTGAACACCTCGTTGATTTCTGTCATACGAAACCTCGTCTGCCGGATATTGAACGTGTGAATGTTGACGAGTCAGAACCTGCAATATCACTTTCTGCAGAGATGAGCCGTAATGAGATTATCGCGTATCTTCAGAAATTGCGATCTGAAAATGTGACCGTCGATATGGCTTTTTATTCCTACAGGGATTTTATTTCAACCGATCCTCATCCTTTTCTGAAAGCGGCAATGGAGCGTAATCCTGTATGTGTCGGGCAATCCGCGGATCTCAGCGGGGATGAGGTGATATCGCTTCTCAGGAGTTGGCCGGATGATTCGATTTACGATGGGCCGGTGCGTCTTGCGCAGCCGGATGAAGTCTGGAACTTTCAACGCGGCGACGGTCTGGAAAAGGCGCTTACTCTGGCGGATATTCTCAGAAACCGGGGGAAAGAGAATCTGAAAATCTCAGTTAATAGGGGTATGGCTGAGCTGTATGCTTCGGATGAGCTGGTTTCGTGTTTTGCAAGTTCCAAAACCGCCTGTGATTCCGACTGGGAACTTTAAACTGTTTGCGGCATTTGAAATTAAGGAACTTATTTTTTCCGGCGAAAGCGTTCCATGCGCTTTCTGATGGTATCCTCATAACCGCGTTCAACAGGCCGGTAATAGGTTCTGTTCACAGGAATGTAATCCTGTTCCGCTTTTGTATCCTTGAAATCGTGCGGATATCTGTATTCCGCATTGTCCAGATCTTTTCCGTACGATTTGACATGCATATTCCTGAGGTGTTCGGGAACAGCCATTACACGTCCTGAACGGATATCCCGCAAGGCATCATCAACTGCTTTGTATGAGGCGTTGCTTTTCGGTGATGTGGCCAGATAGGTTGTCGCCTGTGCCAGGGTTATGCGTGCTTCCGGCATGCCGATAAAAGAGACCGCCTGCATGGCGGAAACTGCGAGTGTCAGACCGCGGGGATCCGCATTGCCTATATCTTCGGATGCCAGGATAATGAGGCGCCGGGCTATAAAACGGGGGTCTTCCCCCGCTTCTATCATCTTTGCCAGCCAGTACACGGCAGCATCAGGATCCGAGCCGCGGACAGATTTAATGAAAGCTGAAATAGTATCGTAATGCCCGTCTTCGTTGCGGTCGTAAAGGACCATCCTGCGCTGTACACAGTCCTGCATTACATCAGTTGTAATATGAACAACACCATCCTCCGAGTGTGGCGTTGAACGTACTGCAACCTCAAGTGCAGTCAGCGCACGGCGGGCGTCTCCATCGCAGATTGTTGCCAGGAAAGCGGCAGCTTCATCGTTTATAACGGCGTCTGCATTGCCGAGTCCGCGGATTTTATCGCTGAGAGCGCGTTTAATCAGAATGACAATATCATCTTCATCCAGCGGCTGTAGTTCAAATACCAGCGAGCGGGATGTCAGCGGTGAGTTGACAAAAACATTGGGGTTGTGTGTTGTAGCTCCGATCAGGATAACACTGCCGTCTTCAACATAGGGGAGCAGTGTGTCCTGCTGTGATTTGTTGAAGCGGTGTATTTCATCGATAAACAGGACGGTGGTCTGCCGGTTGCGTACCAGTCTTGCCTCTTCACATATCTTGCGCAGAGCCGCTACATTGGAAAGCACTCCGCTGGAACGTTCAAAACGACATTCAGTAACCCGGGCGATGACTTCAGCCAAGGTGGTTTTACCGCATCCGGGAGGTCCGTAGAAAATCAGGTTGGTCAGACGGTCCGCTTCAATTACACGGCGCAGAAGCTTGCCTTCTCCCAGAATATGGCGCTGTCCGACAATATCATCCAGGGTTGCAGGACGCATCGCGGCAGCCAGTGGAGTTGTGCCGGCGTTGTTTTCTGAAAATAGATCTGTATTCTGCATGTGGAACCGTTTCTTCCTGGCAAAGCAGCGGTAACTGATATTCAGTGAAAATTTTTTACGGTAATCATTCTGATTTCTGATTTGCGGCTTTTGAGTTCTTCGTAGGCCAGTGCTCCCCACACGGCACTGAACCGGACAGCTGCAATTTACGAATGACGTAAATTGCAGCTGCCGCTGTTACAGCACCTGTAAGATTTGCCAGAGCATCAAGTTTATCCATTGAACGTGATGCTGTGAAGTAAGACTGACAGAATTCCAGCAGAAGCCCGTAAAGTGAGGTTACGAACACCAGTATGAAAAGAAGGCGGACTTCACTGCGCTTTTCTTTCGGGAGAGCATACCCCCAGGCGGCAGTCAGGGTAGCATACATAAGCAGGTGGATGAGTTTATCCGCACCTGCAAAATGCAAGGCCGAAACATCAGGCAGTTTTTCCGGATTCACCAGTGAAAGCAGGAGTATCAGGAGGGTGGCGGCCAGAGCCGGAATATAGCGTTTTAACTGTTTCATGAAAGCATAATCTGTATAGCAGTTTTAATTGTGATGCTTTCCGCTGGTTTCAGGGTGACGGGCGCATCGGCTGTGTGAGCGGGCGCAACGACGATCATTTTACGGTATGCATCATTCTGGAAACCTTCGGGTGTTTCTGTTTTGTTATCCCAAGGGTTCCACACAATCATTTTGTCCGCGCCGTCTGTTGCAATCAGAATGCTTCGTCCTGTTCCGCTTTCACGCAGAGCGCAGGACTGATTTTTCGCACTGTATATGAGATATGTTTCTTTGTCTATGCTAAAGGGGCCGTTCTGAACGGATTTGTTTCCTGTCAAAAGGTTGGTGTATCCAATATTTTCCAGCCCTATGACCTTTGTTTGTGTGATGTCGCGGAGTTTGAAGAAGGGGTGGATCGATTGTGAAATTTCAAATGGTGTACTGCCTTTGTTGACGGTTGTGACTTCAACGGAAAGATTGTCTGTGAGGGATATTTTCTGTATGAGTTCGAAGCTGTAAGGCCACATTTTCAGAGATTCCTCTGTTTTTGATAAGCCCAGCGTGATTTCAGAAGTTATGCTGTCACACGAAGCCGACAGAACATCCCAGCGCATCAGGCGGGCAAAGCCGTGCCGCGGAAGTTTTTCTGCTGGCGAAGAACCGACCCACGGCCAGTACAGAGGGATGCCCCCGCATATCGGTTTTTCTTCCGGGTGTGTGCTTTCGCTGTCTGTGAACAGAGCGGGAGTATGTCCCATGGGGCGGTAGTTCAGAATGCGACCGCCGTAAAGTGATATTTCACAGGAACCGTAGCCGTTGACAAGAACAGCTTCAGCTGTACCCTGTGCTGACTGTCTGAACGCGATCCGACCGGCTGTTGCGAATTTGTTGTTAAGTTCGTTTATCTCCATATTGTCTTCTTACTTCCGTTTTTCCTCTTCATAACCCTTGATGCGGTTGTTTTCAAATTCGATACGCATGTACTCATATACCTGATAACCGATTTCAGAAGTCCAGATGTAGTCACTGCGCCAGATGGTTCGTCCGCTGGAGGCACGGACAGGATGGTATAAAGGACGCAGCCGGTCGAAACGGTCAAATTCACAGGCGGAATATGACCATATCTCATTGGTGCTGCTGCCGCTGACTCTGGTGAATTTACGATCAGGATCACCATATACAATCCAGACTGCATCTCTGGAATCTCCGGTCTGAATTTCCCCTTTTCTCAGCCGCTCCTGTTTTGCCGGAGGCAGGGAACTGAAGAAACTCTGTTTTTCCTGAATACGCTCTGCAATCAGTTGCCTGTTCGTCAGACAGCCAGCAAGCAGAACGGCAGCTGTGAGCGATATGTAAAAAAATTTATTCATTCTGCATCTTGGTTAGCTCATGAAAGTTCCAGCATTTTTTCAATGGCGATGCGTGCTCTTGAAGCTGTTGGTTCCGGAACCCGGATTTCAGGTTTCATGTCCTTCAATGACCAGAGGATTTTTTCGAGGTTGATTTTCTTCATATTCGGGCAAATGGCTCTGTCGTGCAGGGGGATAAAGGTTTTATCGGTATTTTCCTTTTTAAGTCTGTGTATGATGCCGGTTTCCGTACCGACTATAAACTCTTTCTTATCGGATGACAGAGCGAACTGGCACATACCTCCGGTTGAAAGAACTTTATCGGCCGCATCACACACCGGTTTCGGACTTTCAGGGTGAACCATAACAACGGCTTCAGGATATTCCGTGCGTCTGGTTTTTATCTGCTGCTCCATGAAACGGGCGTGCGTGGGACAGAATCCGGGCCAGAGTATGAATTTGCGCCCCAGCTGTTCCGCTGTGTATGAGCCGAGGTGTCGATCCGGAACAAAGATGATTTCCTGGTCGGGCGGGTAATGTCCGGCCACCTTTACGGCATTGGAGGATGTGACACAGCAGTCGCTTTCAGCCTTGATTTCCGCCGTGCTGTTAACATAGCAGAGCACCTTGGCATCGGGATGTTCCGCTTTGAGTTTGCGTAGCTGCTCGCCGGTGATCATATCCGCCATTGGACACCCGGCACCTGCATCCGGAAGCAGGACGGTTTTTCCGGGATTCAGTATCGCCGCAGTTTCGGCCATGAAATGAACACCGCAGAACACAATGACATCTGAGTCGATATCCGTTGCCTTGCGTGCCAGTTCAAGTGAATCACCATTGAAATCAGAAATGTCCTGGACTTCGCCTATCTGATAATTATGCGCGAGAATTACGGCGTTGCGTTTTTTTTTCAGATCCAGAATTTCGTCTGCTATATGCATATTTCTCCAACACTTACAGGTTTAATTGAATTTATTCGTATTATATCTGCTTTGAAGGCAGGATTCCATCATTAAGTTGCGCCTGTGTTCACCAGAGGTCTGTTTCGCAGTTGATCATGTATGATGGCAGACTCGCGTTTCATATCAACTCCCGAATTACATAATCACATACTTCACGGCCGCGTTGTGTCAGCCGCCAGCTGTCTCCATTCTTTTCCACTGCATTGCTTTCCGCCAGATGCTCCAGTGTTTTCTGCCATCTCTGTTCACGTGTTTTCAGCAGGGGATACTCCTTTAAACAGTCTGTGACGGAAAAGCCTTCATTCAGACGCATTCGGAAAAGAACCCGTTCGAGCGCATCATCTTTAGGAGAGAGTATGCCGCTGAGCCGGGGAGGAAGATGATTTCTGCCGAGAGCGTTACGCCACCGCCTGAAATCAGGGATGTTTTCCTGCCGTTTCAGCTTGATACGTGATGCTGCCGCAGGGCCGATTCCCATGTAGTCATTGCCGCGCCATATTCCGAGGTTGTGTCTGCACTCATAACCAGGCAGTGCATAGTTGGATATTTCGTAACGAATGAAACCCTCTGCGGTCAGGATTGTTTCTCCTTCCCGGATTCTATCCATCAGCTCTTCTTCAGACGGGAGCAGGAGCCCGTTTGAGTTCATCGCAGCGAGGGGTGTGCCTTTTTCAACAGTGAGCGCATAAATCGATATATGCTTCGGATTCAGCAATAGTGCGGTTTTCATATCCTTGCGCCAGCTCTTTGCTGTGGTTCCCGGCAGTCCTGCTATCAGGTCAATGCCTATGTTGCTGAATCCGTGTTCCGCGGCAGATTTTACAGCCTCGACAGCGCATTGCGCATTATGATTGCGGTTAACTGTTTCAAGAATTGGATTGTTGAAGCTCTGGGCGCCGAAGGTAAGGCGGCTGACTCCGCATCTGTGCATTGTTTCAAAAAGTTCCGCGCTGGCGCTGGACGGGTTGATTTCAACGCTCCACTCTTCCAGAGTTTTCGGATTTACGAATTTTTCGAGCTGTTCAGTCAGTTTTGCAAAACCCTCAGCTCCCAGAAGAGACGGGGTGCCGCCGCCTATGTATATGGTCTGCGGCTGCAGGGGCGGGAAGAGCTGTGTATTAAGCGTCAGCTCTTTGCCGAGTAAAGACGGATATTCTGAAACCTCATTTCTGCCGATGCCTGTTTCAGAGTAAAAAACGCAGTAGAAACATTTGCTGGAGCAAAAGGGGATGTGTATGTACAAATGAGGAATCACCTGCTGAATTCCGTAACTGTATTTATTTCCGGTGCATATTATACCGTTTCAGGTGATGACATGCCGTAAAAACTGTATTCCGCTGCGATGAATGCGGAGCCAGTATGAATATATGCTTTTTGTTTGTCAATATGCTGTTGTTATTTTTTTGACTTTTTCGCGTTAATAAAGCAATATTTAGCACCATTCAGCTAAAAAAAGTTTAATTTATGCCCAAGTCAAAAATCAGCAGATCAGAACGGCTGGAACGTTATCTGGTAAGAATTATCCAGCTTCCCGGCGCGGATCAGAATCAGCCCTTTCCCGTACGTATGCTGCTCGGGATTCTGAAAGGGATCTCCCTTGCGTTTAAGCATGTGGTTCTGGTGCGACTCTTCCTGTACAAAGAGCGCATCCTGCACAGTTATCCGCTGGGATGCCAGGTTATCAGTGTCGGGAATGTGACCGCTGGCGGTACAGGTAAAACACCTGTTGTCGAGATTTTTGCCCGTGAACTACATAAGCGCGGACGCCGTGTCGCCATTCTGAGCCGCGGTTATCGTAAAAAGGAACTGCCCTGGTATCGCAGATTTGAAGAGAAATATCAGCCCCCGCGAGTTGTCAGTGATGGCGATAATATTTTGCTGGATAGCGAAATGGGTGGTGATGAACCCTATATGCTGGCAAGTAATCTTCCCGGTGTTGTTGTGCTTGTGGATAAAAACCGCGTCAAGAGCGGCAAATATGCAATCAAGCGCTTTAAAAGGGATATTCTTATTCTGGATGACGGACTTCAGTATCAGAAACTGAAGCATCATGTCGATGTTGTGCTTGTGGATAAAACGAATCCCTTCGGTAACGGGAATATACTTCCGCGGGGAGTGCTGCGGGAACCGGCGAAAAATCTTAAACGGGCTGATTTTATATTTATAAGCAAATCAGACGGACAATCGGAAGAGCTGCGTGAAACTATAGCCCGGCTGAATCCGTCAGCTGATGTCATCGAGTGCTGCCATATGCCGCGTTTTCTGTGCAATGTCTATTCTGACGAAAAAATTCAGCTCGACTGGCTCAGGGGCAGGCGGGTGGCGTCGCTTTCAGGTATTGCGGTACCCCAGAGTTTTGAAAGTTCCCTGCGTAAGCTGGGGGCGAAACTGATCAGTTTTGAGCGTTATGCCGATCATCACCGCTATCAGGCCCAGGAGATTATCGATGCCATCAACAAAGCGCATAAACTGGGTGCCGAGGCGCTGATAACTACAGAGAAAGATGCGGTCCGTTTTCCGAAACTGACCCGCACAGCTGTGCCTGTCTATTATGTGCGGGTGGATATTGAAATTATGGCCGGTGCGCATAACTTTATTGAAGCCATAGACAGGATAATAGGCCGGATTGATGCAAAAAAACGGAGCTGACGGAAATCCATGTCAACAGATCAACAACACCCCGGATCACGACTCCGGTCTGTAAGCGCTCATAAAGCCCGCTTGGTGAAATCAGCCTCGGTGGTAAGCCTGATGACCCTTCTCAGCCGTATCGGCGGCCTTGTGCGTGAGATGATTATGGCGTACTTTTTTGGTACAAGCGCATTGAAATCCGCATTTGATATTGCCTTTCTTGTGCCTAATCTTTTTCGTCGGCTTTTCGGTGAGGGTGCTCTCGCCGGAGCTTTTGTTCCTGTTTTTAACCGGGAATTGCAGCAGAATGGCCGGAGCAGAGCCAACAGACTGGCCATGCATGTTATCGGGCTGCTGGTGATAACGCTTTCAGCTGTTGTGCTTGCCGGTATCGGCGTGTCTTTCCTGCTTCCGGCTGTTCTTCCCACAGGAAGTCAGTGGCTTCTTCCCCTTCCTATGATACGACTTCTGCTTCCCTATGCGGTGTTGATATGTGTGGCGGCAATGGTTGCGGGAATGCTCAACTCTGTCGGCCGGTTTGCTGTTTCGGCTTTTGCCCCTTTTGTTCTGAATGTCGTCTGGATTGCGGCGCTGCTCATTATATGCAGTTTCATACATGTTGAAAAAAGCCGTCAGCTGATGATTCTCTGCGGGGTTGTCCTGGTGGCCGGGATGCTGCAGATTCTGATACAGATACCTGTTCTTATTCATGAGGGATTCTATTTCAGACCGAGCTTCAAGGGAATTCTGAATGATACCGGCGTCATACGGATTCTGACTTTGATGGGACCGGCTGTTCTGGGAGCCGGAATTCTGCAGATAAACGTCTGTGTAGATAAAATACTGGCCTATTGGGCTGGCAGTTACGGACCGGCTGCGCTTGGATATGCGGAGCGTTTTATATATCTGCCTCTCGGTATTTTCGGTACCGCCTTTATGACGGTTCTTCTTCCGGCGTTTTCGCGGCATGCGGCTAATGACGAGTTGTTTCGTGTGGCTGATGACCTTGAAGATGCCCTGGTGAACCTGACCCTGGTGATGCTGCCCTGCGCATTTGGACTGGGGGCCCTTGCCAGGCCCGTCATGAGTCTGGTTTACGGCATCGGCAACGGCGCTTTTGATGCGGAATCTTCTGTTCTCACATCCCGCGCGTTATGCGCATATCTGCCCGGCTTGCTGATTTTCAGTTTCAACAAGGCCGTTGTTCCTGCTTTTTACGGAATGCAGGATATTAAAACACCGACAAAGGTTTCGCTGTCGGTTCTGATTCTGAATGTCGCCCTGAATATATGCAGTGTTGTATTTTTTCCTGTCGGCTGGAAGCATGCGGGAATTGCGCTTTCCACTGTAGTCTGCAGTACTGTAAGTGTTTCTGTTCTTTACTTTATTTTCCGGAGGCGTATCTGTGCAATCAATGAAAAACGGCTGGTTTCTGTTTTTTCGAGAGCTCTTCTATGTGCGGGGCTGATGGCCTTTGCAACCCGCTTTTTCCATGTTTATATTGTATCCGTTCTGCCCGATTGCGGCGCATGCCGTCTGATTTCGGTTCTGACTGCCGTTATTTTAGCAATTATGCTTTACTCCGGTTTCATGGCTGTTTTCTGTGCGAAAGAACTTTCACATCTCGGGAATGTTGTGTTAAAACATGTCAGGAGAAGGAATGACTGATAAGAAAAAATGTTACGTTGTCGCCTGCGGGGGAACGGGGGGACATATTTTTCCGGGACTGGCTGTTGCCCGGGTGCTGCGCAGACGTGGACACAGAGTGTCGATATGGCTTGCGGGACGTGATATAGAAAATGCGGCAGCAAAGGGGTGGGACGGCGATAAGATGGCTACCGGGGCGCCTCGCCTCTCTCTGAAAAGTCTGCCTTTTTTTCCGCGCTCTTTTTCCCGCTGCCTGCGTGGTTTCAATCATTTAAAACCTGATGCCCTGCTGGCTATGGGAAGTTATACGAGTCTGCCGCCTGTGCTGGCGGCCCGTATGAGTCATATACCGGTTTTTCTGCATGAAGCCAACGCTGTGCCTGGCAAAGCGGTTGACTTCCTGTCGCGTTTTGCAGAGTGTACGGCGGTCAGTTTCAGGGAAACCGGGAACTGGCTGCAGGGACGCGAAGTCTGTTTTACGGGGCTTCCCGTCCGTAATGATCTGATCGGCCAGACGCCATTCGAAGATGTGCCCGATGATGCCTTTGTGATTTTTGTGACCGGAGGCAGTCAGGGTGCCCGCAGGTTGAATCAGCTGGCATCTCAGGCCGCCGCCCTGCTCAGACGAGACGGGGCAGAGAATTTTTTTGTGATTCATCAGAGCGGCAAAGCTGACGAGCAGCAGCTTCGTGAGTTCTATCATAAGGAGGGGGTGCCCGCCAAGGTGAGCGCATTCATTGATGATATGGGAAAAGCGTATGCCGCTGCTGATATTGTGGTAGCGAGAGCAGGAGCCTCTACCTGTTTTGAACTGTCTCTTCTGGGCAAGCCCGCTTTTCTTGTTCCGCTTCCTTCGGCTGTGCGCAACCATCAGCATCATAACGCGTTTTCACTGGTGAAGGCGGGCGGTGCCGATGAAGGCATACAGAGTGAACTGACAGCACGGTCTCTGATGCGATACCTTTTTGTTAAAATGAATAATCCCTTTCAGCTTGTGCATATGGGGCAGGCAGTTAAGGTGCTGGCTGTTCCGGATGCTGCTGAACGTCTGGCGGATGAAGTGGAAAAGGCCTGAACCTGGATTCGCAGATGCGCCCGATTCGCGGAATCTTTTAAATTAAGTGTTGATGCCGCAGGTGGATTTAAGTTAAATTATACGCGCCATGAAAAATGGCGCGTCTTCTGTGGGGCGATAGCTCAATTGGTAGAGCACCACGTTCGCAACGTGGGGGTCGGGAGTTCGATTCTCCTTCGCTCCACCATTTTTCACGCAATGCGTGAAAAATGAACTCCTTTTCTACCACGGAAAAAACTGAAAACACGGAAGAAGGTATATTTGAAATCACTGCCATCCCATAGATTCAGTAGATTATTTTCGCGCAGAGACGCAAAGACGCTGTGTGATAAGTGCTTCATAAACAAGATATTAATAAAACATAAAGATATGAAATTGGGAATCATCGTAAATTTCGGTGCTTTTCCCAAAGTTGAGATTTGTCGACTTGCTCTATAATTAATTTCCGTGCTCTTCCGTGTTTTCCGTGGTAGAAACCTATGCAGATTAATATTGAAAATCCTGTTTATCCCGATTCCGTTGATGAAGAGTCTTTAATATCTGTTGTGCGTCAACTGGCCGCTATGGCTCAGCGGGATAGCGGCTGTATTATTCCCTGGAATGAAATCAGTGTCTATTTAATGAATGATGAAACCATTGAGCCTGTTCACAGGGCTGTCCAGGGGCTTGAAGGATCTACGGATGTTATCACCCAGCGCTATGAGCCTGTTCCCGGGGAGCCGGAGGGACTGACCGGGGAAATATTTGTAAATCTGCAGTGCGCTGTGCATGAGGGCGAGCGGCAGGGCTGGGGGAGTGATAAAGAGCTTGCTCTTTATATTGCTCATGGGTGCGATCATCTGACCGATGCTGAAGATTTGAGTGAAGAGGGATTTCGGACTATGCGTTCTCGAGAATTGGCCTGGCTTGATGAACTCAGATTGACACCCCTGATAATAAAACCTATAATTTGAAGGAATTAGGCAAAATCAGGTAAAAGGTTTGTTTATGAATGGAGCAGCACTGCTTGCTGTCGGTTGTATTATATTTCTGGCGGCATATAGATTCTATGGTTCGTTGATGGAGAAACTTTTCGGGGTTGATACCTCGCGAAAAACTCCGGCGGTATCTCGAAATGACGGAGTGGACTATGTTCCGGCCCGGCCAGCTGTTCTTTTTGGTCATCATTTTGCCAGTATTGCCGGTGCGGGGCCTATTGTCGGTCCGATTATGGCGGCGCATTTCGGATGGGCCGCAGTTGCCCTCTGGATTATTATCGGAAGTGTCTTTATCGGGGCTGTGCATGATTTTGCCGCCTTGTTTCTTTCAGTCCGTCATCAGGGCCGTTCTATAGGCTCAGTTATAGAATCGCTGATGGGTTATTGGGGGCGGATTCTCTTTCTGACATTCTGCTGGTTCGCTTTGATTCTTGTTGCCGCAGTTTTTGCCAATCTGGTTTCAGGTGCCTTTATCGCCAAGCCGGAGGTGGCGGCAGCCTCACTTCTTTTCATTGCTCTGGCGGTTGTTTTCGGATTTTTTGTTTACAGGCGGGGGGTTGATCTGACGAAGGCCTCACTGATTTTCGTGCCCTTGATGTTCGGTTGTGTGTATGCAGGAAACACTTTCCCCCTGGATTTAACAGCTGTGCTGGGCTGTTCCTCCGGGACGGCCAGGTACATTTGGACAGCCCTTCTGCTGCTGTACTGCTATGTGGCATCGGTTCTGCCAGTCTGGATTTTGCTACAGCCTCGCGATTATCTCAATTCCTATCTTTTGTATGTCATGGTGGCGCTGGGAATTATAGGAATATTCTTTTCTGCACCCGCAATTGAAATGGATGCCTTTACCGGTTTCTCGGCTTTAAAACCAACCAGCGGATCTTCTGAAATGCTGTTCCCCATGCTTTTTGTCACTGTGGCCTGCGGCGCCTGCTCCGGTTTTCATGCCCTTGTATCCTCCGGTACAACTTCCAAACAGGTGGCCAGCGAGAAACATTTCAAGCCTATCGCGTACGGCGGTATGCTGGTTGAAGGAGTGCTGGCTCTTATTGCTCTTATTGCCGTTGCGTGGATGAGCTCGGGGGATTATGCCGAAGCCATCACAAAAGAGAAGAACGTGATTCTTTTCGCAAAGGGGGTTGCCGGTTTTACAAAAACAATAGGTGTGCCTGTGGACATCGGTGTGACTTTTGTTTCTTTGGCCCTGGCCGCCTTCCTGATGACAACGCTGGATACCGCCACCCGTCTCGCCCGTTTCACATGGCAGGAACTTTTCCTGCCGCGTTCGATATCAGAGGACGAAAGTCCGTCGGTGCCGCTGACGGGATTCAGAAAACATGCAAGCAACCGTTTTGTTGCGACTTTCGCTGTTGTCTTTGTCACCGGTGTTCTCATTGTCGGCGGCGGTTCAAAGAGTATATGGCCGATTTTTGCTTCCTGTAACCAGCTGCTGGCGGCACTGACTCTTCTGGGAACGACACTCTGGTTGCTTAAAACCGGACGTAAAACCGGCTTTATCGTATTACCTATGCTGTTTATGCTTGTTACCAGCGGTACCGCGACAGTCATGCTGTTTAAAAGCAATCTTGACAGCTGGCTGGAAAAAGGATTTTCCGAGGGAGGGGTTTTGGCTGTCACTTCAGGCTGCCTGATGCTGATGTCTGTAATGCTTATTGTTTTCGGAGCTGCAAGGCTCAAGGATTCGTTTGTGAAAAGTTGAGGAAAAAAAGAATGAAGGAAGTGTCCAGAGAGCTGGCGTGTGTTATTATCAATCCGTATTCGATACGTAAATCCAGAACCGGCGGTATTATCGCCCGCTATCTGGTCCGGACCGATCTTAAACTTGTCGGTGCGCGTATGGTCGGAGCCTCCACAGCTCTGGTGGATGATTTTGCCGGTTATCTGGCTCAGTATGATAAAAATGATCCTGCGAAATGCGAATTGTTTTCATCCTATGTGCGCAGGGCGTTCAGCGTGGATGCTGTAACCGGACGGCCGCACCGTTCGATGTTGCTGCTTTTCGAGGGAGAAGATGCCATACGTAAAATCTACGAAGTTACAGGTGATATCAATCAGCGTTGGTGTTGTGGACAGACAGTGCGTGATACTTACGGTGATCTGGTGCGTGATCCGGCGACCGGTGAGGTTGAGTATTTTGAACCCTGTGTGCTTGTGGGACGGTCAAAGAAATATGTGAAGGAAATATTGAAAATCTGGTTCCCGTATCTGAAAACTGACTCAGGTATTGTCCACGGAACTTCAGATGCTCCCGAAGGGGAGAACATACAGCAGACTCTTGTTATGCTGAAACCCGATAACTGGCGCCAGCCCTCGCTGCGTGCTGGCAATATCATGGATCTGCTTTCAAGTGCCGGCCTGCGTATTGTGGGTGTTAAAAAATTCGCTATGTCAGTTGCGCAGGCGGAGGAATTTTACGGGCCTGTGCGTGAAAATCTGAAAAAAGTTTTTAATATATTCGGTGCCGACAGGGCATCGCAGGCGCTTTCACGCGAATTCGGCTTTCCGGTGGATGCCGATCAGCTGACTGATTTGTGCAATTACCTGGCGCCCCTGTTTGCAGAACGCGAATTTGAGAACATTGTTGAATTTATGACAGGCAGGCGTCCGTCCGGATGCCTGCCGGAAGAACGCGAAAAGCCCGGTACAGAAGAGTGTCTTGCAATTGTCTATGAGGGTATAGACGGTGTGAACAAGATCCGCGATATACTGGGGGCAACTGATCCCCGGAAGGCCCGTGTAGGATCTATACGCCGTGAGTTCGGAACTAATATCATGATTAACGCCGCGCATGCCTCAGATTCAGTGGAGAACGCCCGCCGTGAGATGCGTATTCTTGATGTGGCCAACGATGAGCATTTTATGCGGCTGCTCAGAACCTACTACGTTGAATAACAGTTGCCCGGATGAGCTTCCGCTTCGGATATCAGCAAAGCTGCAGTGTTCCGAAGCCGCTTTCAAGCAGTGCTTTATGATATAAGTAAGGCAACAGACCAGTGCTAATAAGATTTATAACAGTCGGTAAGGTCAGAGATCCTCATCTTGCCGCACTATGTGGTGAAATGCTCAAACGTATCCGTTTTGACGCCAAGGTTGAAATCCGGGAGATCAAAGACAGCGGCAGGAATACAGATAACCGCCGTATTTGCGATATGCTTGCCAGAGAACGGGGTTTTATCATTGCCCTCAGCGAGGAAGGCAGATGTCTGGGCTCAGTTGAGTTTGCCGAAAAAATAGGGAGTGTTCACAGGAAACTGGTTTTTGTTGTAGGCGGGCCGCTCGGGATTGATGCCGCTGTTAAGAGTCGAGCGGATCTTGTGCTTTCTCTCTCACCGATGACTTTTACTCATGAGATGGCCCGTTATCTCCTTTATGAACAGGTTTTTCGCGCTATCACAATCAATAAAGGCCGCAGCTATCATAATGCGTAGCCAGATCACGTCCGGAAAAAAGCGGATAAGATAGTGGGGCAGGTTGGTCGTCTGTCGTGCGTTGCAAGCAGACAGGCGGCTGAAAGCAGCTTCAGTTGTTGAAAGTCAGTCCACGGTTTTTTCTTTTGTCATCAGAACCTCCCCATTATCAAAAGTTAGTCTGTTTTAACCGTTTTAACCGTGTTTGTCGTTTGCTACAATTACCACATGCGAATTACAGGTGGCGAGTTTTGCGGAAGAAAGCTGGCTGTTCCCCGGGGTGACGGGGTGCGGCCTACCCAGGATCGTGTCCGCGAGGCCCTTTTTTCGATTTTGATGGATGTCATTCCCGGTACTGTGTTTATAGATCTGTTTGCCGGTTCCGGGGCTGTGGGGCTGGAGGCGTTCAGTCGTGGTGCCGCCAGCATTATCTGGATTGAAAACAGCAGCAGGCATTTACGGATATTGAGGCAGAATTGCGGCGCTTTGATGCCGGGGCGTGGCGAAATTGTTATGGCGGATGTTGAATCCTGGGTGAAAACCGGCGGAAAGGGACGTAAGGCGGATGTGATATTTGCGGATCCTCCTTATGTTGATGCGTTGCAAAAGGGATTTTCCCCTCTCATGAAACTGCTGGCTGAATACAGGGTGGTTTCGGACAACGGTTTTTTTGTGGCGGAGATGCCGGTGCGGTGTGATGCTGATGAGGAAACCGGATGGACTTTGCAGAAAGACCGTGTGTATGGTCATACTCGAGTAGCAGTTTACAGAAGGTCTGTTGAAAGAAAGGTTTTATAATGAAAAGAGTTGCTGTTTATCCTGGCACATTCGATCCATTGACACTGGGGCATTTTGATCTGATTAAACGTTCTTCAAGTCTTTTCGAGCGTGTCATTGTTGTCGTGGCCGGAATGTCTATGAAAAAAAGCGGTATGTTTGATATCTCTGACCGAATGCGGATGATAACTGAAAGTCTTGATGACGCTGGTTTGAAAAATGTGGAGGTGGATAGATTGGATTCTCTGCTGGTCGAATACTGCCGCAGAAGAGGGGTAGGTGTCGTGGTTCGCGGCCTGAGGGTTTATTCCGATTTTGAATATGAGTTTCAGATGGCTCTTACAAACCGTAAGCTGGCACCTGAAGTGGAAACACTTTTCATGATGCCCAACGAGAATTACAGCTATGTTACCGCCAGTACAGTACGCGAGATCGTCCGTTACGGCGGTGATGTGAGCAGTTTCGTTCCTGATACGGTAAAAAAGCATATAGAATCCTTTATCGAAAAAGAGGGCGGCAGTTCGGGCCCGGGAGGTGACGTTGAAAACACCGGAGCGTTTGATCGTTGATTTAAACCGTCTCGATGAGGACGGAGAGATATTTGAGGGAGAAATACCCGCTGATGCGCTGGATATGGAGGAAGAGGAATTTTTCCAGCCCAGAGGCGGAATTGTGTATAAACTTATGATTCAGGCGCTCGGGAGTGAACTTTTAGTTAGGGGTTCGCTTGCGCAGATCTTTGTCTGCCGCTGTGCAAGGTGCGATAAAAAGTTTGATCTTGAGGTAAAAAAAGCTGATTTTATCGAATCTTTTGAAATAAATGAGGAAAATGCATTCCCGGACTTGACCGATGCGATTCGGGAAGCTATCATACTCAACCTTCCTGCATACCCTCGCTGCAGCGAAACCTGCAAGGGCCTTTGCGGCGTCTGCGGGGTGAATTTGAATGAAAGCAGCTGCAATTGTAACGCGGAAAGCGGTGATATGCGCTGGTCGGCGCTGGATGCGCTCGATTCGCTGTACTAGATTAAGGAGTTAGACTTATGGCCGTACCAAAACGGAGAACATCGAAGCGTCGTAAGAATCTTCGCAGGGGTCAGATCAAAGCCTCACTGGCTCAGGTTCAGACCTGCCCCAACTGCGGTGCTGATCAGGAATCCCACAGGGTCTGTAAAAGCTGTGGCATGTACAAAGGACGTCAGGTCCTCACAGTTGAGGTGTAACATAATCGTGGAGCCTTTTAAAAGCTCCCGTCAGCGGAGCTCTTTTTTAGCTTCATAAAGGTTTCCGTTGCTGGCGGAAACCTTTTGGTTGTGTCGGATCCGACCCGGAGAGATCAATTTGAGAATAGCTCTTGATATTATGGGTGGAGATAATGCTCCTCATGAAATAGTGCATGGTGCCGTGGAGGCTGTGTCACGTTTGAAAGACATTACATGCATCTATATGGTCGGGGATGAACCGGCTATACACAAGGAATTGGCAAAATATTCAAAAATCCGGATGGATCGTCTTAAAATTATCCATGCTCCCGAAACCATAAATATGGATGAGTCACCGGCTACCGCTATACGCAAAAAGAAAAAATGCTCAATAAATCTATGTATGGAGCTGATTAAAAGCGGTGAGGCTGATGCAATGGTCTCCGCCGGCAATTCCGGTGCTGTGGCGGCTTCCGCTCTTTTCTGTCTCGGACGTGTTCCCGGAGTTCTGAGACCCGCCATCGCAACTGTTCTTCCGACACGCAATCCCGAACGCCCTCTGCTTCTGCTTGACGCAGGTGCCACAACAGACTGTGATGAAACCTGGCTTGCTCAATTTGCCATTATGGGAAATGAGTATTCAAAAGCGGTCTTGAAGCAGGCTGTTCCCAAGGTGGGACTGCTGAGTATCGGTACTGAGGATACCAAAGGCAATGAAATGACAAAAAAAGCCTTTCAGCTGATAAAAAAGACAAATGTTGACTTTAAAGGCAATATCGAGGGGCATGATCTTTTTTTTGGCGAGGTGGATGTGGCCGTATGCGACGGGTTTGTCGGCAATGTCGTTCTCAAAACAACTGAGAGTGTAGCTCATGCGGTAGGTTACTGGATGAAAAAGGAATTTGTCCGTCATCCTATACGTGTGCTTGGAACTATGCTTCTCAAGGGCGCTCTGGAAACTATCAAACACCGTATGGATCCGGAAATATACGGGGGAGCACCCTTGCTGGGTGTGCCCGGCGCAGTAATTATCACCCATGGTTCATCCTCCTTCAGAGCTATTTACCACGCTGTCATTGCCGGTTCGGCGGCTGCGTCAGCCAATCTAGCCGAAAGGATTGAAAACAGCATTGTAGAGGCGAGTAAGAGCGACTGATTTTGGATTTGACTTTTTTGGAAATTTTGTCAAACTGGATAATTCAATATCGGTTCAGATGTGTTAATTTTGATTTTGTAATAGGATGATTTGAGGATTACGTGATAATGAGCGATAAGTTATGTATGTTTGCGGGTCAGGGAGCGCAGTTTCCCGGCATGGGAAGGGATTTTGCTGAAGATCCGGAAATTGCCGCTCTTTTTTCCACGGCCAATGATGTTCTGGGTTTTGATATCGCAAAACTGTGTTTTGAAGGTCCGGCTGAGGAGATGACCAAATCTAATATATGCCAGCCGGGTATATTCATTGTCAGCGTTGCGGCATATAAGGCATTTCAGAAAAAATATCCCGGCGTAAGTTTCAAAATGGCCGCAGGATTGAGTCTGGGTGAGTGGAGTGCCCTGCATGTGGCTGGTGTGCTTGATTTTGAATCCGCCCTGAAGGTGCTTGAAGCCCGCGGACGTTTTATGCAGGAAGCCTGTGAAGAGCAGGATAGCGGAATGGTCAGTATCATGGGTGCTGCAGGGGAGCAGCTCGAAGAACTCTGCTCAGAGTACGGCATCACCATTGCCAATATAAATTCGGATTCACAGGTTGTTCTTTCCGGTGTGAAGTCCGGTGTTGAGTCGGCTGCGGAAGCCGCCCGTGAAATGGGATTGAAAGCAATTGTTCTGAACGTTGCAGGCGCATTTCATTCACCCCTGATGGCGACGGCCCGTACAAAACTGGCTGATGTCATAGAAGATGTGCAATTCAGCAAACCGCAGATGCCAGTACTTGCCAATGTGACAGGAAAAGTGCATAGCGATGATGTCGTTTCTGTTAAGGATGCCATGTTACGCCAGGTGACTGATTCCGTCCTCTGGCGTGACTGCATTCTCACAGCAAAGGCTTCAGGAGTAGAGAATTTTATTGAATTCGGTCCCGGCAAGGTGTTGTCCGGACTGTTGCGCCGCATTGACCGTTCACTGAAATGTGCCAATGTGCAGGATGCCGCATCGCTTGAACGCTGTGAAAAAATTGTCGGCTGAAGCTGATTTTTCCGGCTGTGTCCTCTGTATTGCGGCGGATACGCTTCGGGAAGTCATTATTTGCGCCGTTGCGCGGTGGATGTGAACATGAAACAAGGATGAATTTGTAATGAGAAGTTTTGAAGGAAAAATCGCAGTAGTTACTGGTGCCGCCCGCGGAATTGGTCAGGCTGTTGCTGTGGATCTCGCTGATCGCGGTGCAGATCTGGTTTTATGCGATCTGCAGAAAGAATGGCTTGAAGAAAGTGCCCGCCTGATTGAGGCTAAAGGCCGTAAAGTTCTGACCCTCGCTGTTGACGTAGGTGACAGCGATGCCGTTAACGCGGGTATTAAAACGGTTATGGATGAGTTTGGAAGAGTAGATATTCTGGTGAACAACGCCGGTATCACGAAAGACACTCTGCTGATGAGGATGAGCGATCAGGACTGGGATGATGTCCTGCGTGTGAATCTGAAGGGAACATTCCTCTTTTCCCGCGCTGTAGCACGACCTATGATGAAACAGCGCTCCGGTTCAATTGTTAATATTGCATCAATAATAGGTCTGATCGGCAATGCTGGCCAGGCCAATTACGCTGCATCTAAAGCCGGGGTAATCGCTTTGACAAAATCCACCGCAAAAGAGCTGGCAGCCCGCGGTGTGCGTGTTAATTCAGTTGCCCCTGGATTTATTTCATCTAAGATGACGGATGCCCTTTCGCAGGAAGTCCGTGATCAGATGCTTGCAAATATTCCCATGGCCCGTTTCGGTGTGCCTGAGGATATCGCCAAAGCCGTTGCATTTCTGGCCTCTGACGAGGCTTCCTATGTGACCGGTCAGTGCCTGAGTGTAAACGGCGGCATGGTTATGTAGAATTTACCGCGGCTTTTTGTTGTGGTTTTTTTAAACTAAAAGGAGAAGTTACATGTCATTGGAAGATAAAGTACAGGAAATCATTGTCGAGCAGCTGGGTGTTAATGCTGAGCAGGTTACGCCGGAAGCATCATTCATTGACGATCTGGGTGCAGATTCTCTGGACACAGTCGAACTGATCATGGCTTTTGAAGAGGAGTTCGGTGCCGAGATTCCTGATGAAGATGCAGAGAAACTTACCTCTGTGGGCAAGGTTCTCGAATATCTTAATGAAAAAGGCGTTGAGGCTTGATGATCTTCGCTGCTTTTATTGAAAAAAACGGATGCTTTAATGCATCCGTTTTTTTGTGTATTGGAAGCAGTCATCACTATCTGCTATAATAATGTTCACTAAAATATGAATCGGCTAAGGCGGTTAAACCGATTCGCCCGTTTCCTCTGTTTAAAGGATTTGGTTATGCGTAAAATGATTTTTCGTTGTATTGTTTTTCTGTCTGTTATGCCTTTTTCTCTTGTTGCCGGTGAATTCCGTTTTAAGGAGTGTTATGCTTCCTGGAATGAGCAGCGGCTTAAGGTCGGCAATGCTTTGTTTGAAAGAACGTGGGCCGCGGGTGAAGGAGGAATTAAGTCAATATCGTTTATAAGCAAGGGTGATTCGGATGTGGTGCTTGCGCAGGATTCGGAGCCCTGCAATAACGGTGAATCATTTGAAATCAGTGCCGTTAAAGCACGAAGGTCTGTGGTTGGCTCTGAGGGTATCCGGCTTGATATCGCTGTCAAAGGCACTGACTTGCATTTGTCAGCGTGGATTTATCCGCAGGCGGGTGGTGTTATGCTGCAGCAGTTGTCCGGAAAAGTTGAAAGTGAAAGCACTGCGGAAAATGTGCAGACGACCGGGGCCGAGAGTGCAGGCAGAATGCCAGCCGGAACAAAAATGATCGCAGGCGCTGATACATTGAAGTTCAAGTCGATTCACCTGCGGGTTACGGAGATTGAGCTGATGGATCAGACCGATCGGCATGATGAGCTCTGTTTTGAGCGTGAATGGCTTCTGATGCACAATGAACCTGAGATCGAGGTGCGTGGGTGTGTGCTCAACGTGGAGGATGTTGTTACCGGTTGCGGTGTGGCTTACATTAAATTCGCTCCTTTGCCACATGCCCGTCAAAATAAATCGGATGTGGATTTTAAAATCAATCCGCGGGGTAATACGGTTTCCGCGATCCTCGGCGATTTTTCTGTTGCAGCTGTCTGCTATCGCGGAGGCAGGATCGGATTTACCAGGGCGGTTCATTCTTTTCAGCGATGTCTGCGGAACTATCGTGCCGGGCGTGACGGGTTGTTTCTCAGCAATACATGGGGAGACCGTTCCCGTGACAAACGCATCCAAGAGGAGTTCCTGTTAAAAGAGGTGTCCGCCGGTGCCAGGCTTGGCGTCGATGTTGTCCAGATTGATGATGGCTGGCAGAAAGGCCGTTCCGCTAACTCTGTTTTTTCCCGGGGTAAAGGTGTCTGGAATGGATACTGGGCGGCTGATCCCGATTTCTGGGATCCTGATCCTCAAAGGTTCCCCAATGGCCTGGAATCGGTTGTGGCTGCAGCCAAAAAGAACGATATGCACTTCGGACTCTGGTTTGGCCCCGATTCATCCGGCAGTGCCGAAAACTGGAAACGCGACGCCGACCATCTTCTGTCTTTCTATAAAATGGGTGTCAGTTACTTTAAGATTGATTCCATGAAAACCCATGACAGGCAGTCTTTGATCAATCAGCGGGCAATGTTTGACCGTATGCTTGAAGGTTCTTCAGGAAACATGGTTTTCGATCTTGATGTTACCGCTGAAATCCGACCGGGTTATTTTGGACTGCCGGATATCGGAACCCTGTTTGTGGAGAACCGCTATACGGACTTTCATCGTTACTGGCCCCATAAGACTCTTCGTAATCTCTGGGAACTCTCCCAGGTAGTTGATCCGGTTCGTCTGCGTATGGAGTTGCTGAACAACCAGAGAAATAAGCAGAAATACAGAAACGATCCGCTCGCTCCCGCTCTCTATCGTGCTGATACTCTTTTTGCGATATGTATGGCGGCTTCACCGTTGGGATGGTTCGAAGTCTCCAATCTTTCCGATGATTATGTGAATCAGATGCAAGCTCTGGTTGCTACCTGGAAGAAGGAGAGAGCCCGGTGGCATGGTGGTAGCATTATCCCTGTCGGAGAGGTTCCTGACGGTGTCTGCTGGACCGGTTTCGTCTCATCGGCCACTGATAATAACGGAGGATATGCACTGCTTTTCAGGGAGCTGAATGAGAATTCAATGTTTGAACTTCCTCTTGAAGGTCTGTTTTCCGGGGGTCTGAAAACTGAAGTAATCGGCGGACGCGGCAAGGCGGAACTGTATGACAACAGACTGAAAGTCGAGATTCCTGAAAAACTCGACTATCTCTGGGTGAAGCTCATGCGTTGAGCGCGTCAGCGCATAGGGCAGTTGTTCTCTATGCCGCTGCCCTGTGCTTTAAAATGAAAGGATCGAAATAATGAAAACTATACTCTCGGCACTCAGCTCTATCCTGTGTGCACTCTCGTGCTTCTCAGCATCTCTCGACGATATTCTGGCACCGGGTGCTGAAGTGGAAAAAATATCGGGAGGTTTTAATTTTACGGAGGGCGCAACGGTTAACGCCCAGGGGGAAATCTTTTTCACAGATCAGCCCAATAATGCAATTCATCGCTGGACCCGCAAGAAGGGAGTACGCCTTTTCATGAAACCCGCCGGACGTTCCAACGGCATGTGTTTTACGAAAGACGGTTTTCTGCTTTCATGTGCCGATGAGAAAACGGAGCTTTGGAAAATTGCGCCTGACGGAACAAAAACCGTTCTGCTCAGGAATTACAAGGGTAAGGCTTTTAATGGACCTAATGATGTCTGGGCACACCCGGCTGGCGGTTGCTTTTTCACGGATCCGTTCTATAAGCGTTCCTGGTGGTCGCATAAAAAGCCGCCTCAGGATACACAGCAGGTCTATTTTCTGCCTGAAGGCGCTGAAAAACCTATACGTGTTACCAGTGATCTCACGAAACCCAACGGCATTGTGGGTACTCCGGATGGAAAGTATCTTTTTGTCGCCGATATCGGGGCTAAAAAGACTTTCAAATATAATATTTCCCGGGATTTTACGCTTGCAGACAAAACGCTTTTCTGTGAGATGGGTTCCGACGGGATGACTCTTGATTCTGAGGGTAATATATATCTTACAGGCAGCAGGGGCGTGTATGTCTTTGATGAAAACGGTGCTGAAGCGGGTGTCATTGAAATTCCCGAGAACTGGAGTGCTAATGTCTGTATAGGCGGACCTGAAAAGAAAACGCTTTTTGTTACGGCCAAGAGCGGAATATATGCCGTCTCTCTCAAGGTGAAGGGTACACCCCAGGGCAAGTAGAAAAGAAATTCCCGTGTGCCCCGGAAATGACACATGGATAGAAGGCGGTGAATGTGAATTGCTTCTTTTCCCGCCCGTTTGTCTCTCGCAATAAATTCCTTGCTGGTATATAATACGCTGTCATGAAAGGAATTTTATATCTGGTTACCGGTGATGACGATTATCTGGTGAAGAAATCGGCGGAAGAACATATATCAGAACACCTTACGTCTCAGGATCGTGAGTTCGGTCTTGAGGTGACAGACGGTAATGTGTCCAGCGGAGCGGATGTCAAAGCCTGCGTTGATAAAGTCATTAATTCTCTTCAGACCGACTCTATGTTCGGAGGCGCAAAGGCAACCTGGCTGCGGAATGCATGCTTTCTTCCCGGCGGCGGGCGTGTTGCCGATTATGAGGAGTCCAAAGAAGCTGTAGTTAAACTTGAGAGTGTGTTGAAAAACGGATTTCAGAACGGACAGCTTATGATTATAACTGCCGTGAAAATCCGCAAAAACTCCAGTTTTTATAAGTTATGCGCAGAAACAGGAAAAGTCGAAGATTTCGGCCACGATTTGAAAGGCCGTGAGCGAGACAGTGCCGCATCTAAACAACTTGATTCTTTTATTGAGCGCAGTGGAGTTCACCTGGGCTCAGAAGCACGCAAGGAATTTTTGCAACGCGTCGGAAATGATACGCGCACTATTGAAAGCGAGCTGAACAAACTGATTACCTATGCTGTCAGCAAGCAGGAGATTACAGTTGCTGATGTCCGTGAAATTGTGTCTATCGGACGCGAAGCTGAAGCCTGGGATGTGCTGGATGCCTTCGGCGAGCGTAATGCGGCCAAACTGGTGGAAAGTATCGAACGTCTCAGCGGTCAGAACGGTGTATCCATTATGCTTGCCACCATGATAGACCGCAATATCAGGGATATGCTGGTGCTGCGTGAAGCGTATGATTCTAAATGGCTCAGAGATAGCGGCATGTGGGCCCGGAATATTTCTGTCGAAGCTGATATGCTCCTTAAATCCCTGCCCGGCAACTATCGCTCCCAACCGGTATGGCGGTTGAGAAAGAATCTCAAACATGCCCGCAATTACTCTCTGAGAGAGCTGCGTGTGGCACGCTTTCGCGTTATAAAACTCAGAGAGAAACTTGTTTCAACGGGGCAACCTGAAATGTTTCTGTTGCAGACCACTTTGTTGCGAATAATGGAACGCAGAACTAAAGTTGCTTCGGGCGGTTGACGGGATCGGTAGCTGTGAAATTTTTCATTTATATGTTTTTTGCCCTGCTTCCGGTTCTTGAACTGTCGGCTCAGTTCGGTTTTTTTAAATCCCGTGTGTCATTTGACTACAATGAGGACGGGGTTATCCGTTGCGCAATTCTTGGCACAGGGGCGAAGAATCAGCAGGTTGATAACAAGCAGACATGTATTGATCTGGAAAAGATCATCAGAGATTCTGAGCCAGGAATGCCGGTGCGTGTTAAGTTTGAAGAAATAAATGAAACCAAAACGATTATGGGTTGGTGGTATCATCCCGAGAGCAGACAGCAACGCACAGCTTTTACATCTTCCAGTTATGATTATGTTTTTCTGGCGGAAAACAAATCTGTTGTCACAAAATATCCGGAACTCTTTTTCGAGGGGGTGCGTATATCGCAAAGTCGTTTTTCACCAGATAGAACACGAGTTATGCTGCTTATGATGGATTCCTCTCCTGTTTCCAGTGTCCGGGACAACAGCATCGCTCAGCTTACAGAATTTACCTACCGGGTTGCTGACGGGTGCGGATTGAAGGTTGTGCCAGCTGCATTGGCATGGCAGGATGTTATGAAACATCATATTCTGCCGGGTAGATCTCTCCTCAGGAGGAGGGCAAACAGCTTTCTGGCAGCTTCAGCGATCTGGTGCCGGATCACAGGGGACAGAGTACCGAATAAATCTCTTACTACAGGATGGATCGTAAAAAAAACCGCTTCACGGATGGCGCGATCCGCCAGGGATTCTGTTGAAAACGCTTTGACTCAGCGCCATTATTCGCGCCCTTTTCGCGGAGTGATACGCTGTGAAAACCGGATACGCACCCGTTATATGGTCTATCACGCTGGGACAGTTGCCAATTCTGCTCTGCGGAGTGCTCTTAATTCTGTGATTAATGCTTCCGGGCAGAGCGTGGTGCAGTATTCCACAGCGGACTGGTATGAGGAGGGCTTTGACCGCAATGCGGCTCCTGTCGATCTCGTCTGCGGTTCAATTCAGGAAATGGAACCCGTTCTGGACAGAGGACGTTATACATCAACTGAATTCGTTCCTGAAAATCTCCCTGATCCTGTCCGGGTGGTTTATAACCGTAATCCATCCAATGACGACGACGGTACGTTGGTTCTGGAAAACCTGGAAGATATATTGATGGAAGGTTATAACTTCGCCCGCAGAAATGAATGCATTTTCATCCCGTATCAGGTCGCCTGGGCCCGGCTGTGGTCAATTGATCCGGACTATATAAAACCGGCAGACGGAAAAACTTTCAACGACTGGCTTAACTACATGCTTGCCAATATGCTATACGCTGCGCTGTCCGGACGCTATCAGATGCCGCCGGAAAAAGGTAAACCTCAGCACTGCAACAATGAGCATCCTCGCGGTTTTCATCGTACTGCCGTGCGAATCGGATGGCACACGCTGCAGCAACTCAGCGGGTTGAGGATGCATCGCAATACTCTGGTCACATCCAGCCGCGGCTGGCATGTTGACAGATCAGAGCCCGCCTTTATCCGGCTTTGTCTGCTGGAACCGCCTGAAGAGCCTGTGCGTGTGCTGTGCGCTCCCTCAGATCCCGATATGTTGAAGCTTTCCCATGCTGAGTTTACGTTTGATCATAAAAATTACAATATTGAGCAGAGTTTGCGCTGCTCTGTTGCGGGAACCGGAAAAAATAAGTTCTGCACTGTGCTTATTAACACTGTTTCAGATGATGATGCATCCGACGGGATTTCTGCCAGACACGTTTTCCTGTTGAACCGTTCCGAAACGGAGAGTTCCGGATTTTCTTTTAATACAAACCGGCTGTCTGCGTCAGCTCAGTCTTTTGTCATGTTGAAACCTGATACCAGGCCTGTGGATTTTGTGAATGTGAGTATTTTCCAGAATGGTGTTGAGACCGCTTCGGTCTGTTTTTCACCGGATTATTACGCCGAACATCCTGTCTGCCTTTTTCCTGCAGCTGAAGCAGCGGAAAACGGCAGGTGTGAGGTGCGTTTGAAGGCTTTGTCCAGAGACAAGCGCTTTAATGGTTTTGAAAAGCGTTATGGTTTTGACCTGGATTATTCAGGTTTTAGTATTCCTGATGTCAAAGTGATAGCTCCGGATGGAAAGACTCCGGTATCCGGTCCGGCGTATGTTACGGCCGAAGCCGTTGCCGTGGGCGCGGAGCAGCCATTCGGGATTTCGTTGTTCTGCGGCAAAAAAAGACTCGGATTGAAGAAAGGATCTTCTATAAAAACGGAAATTGAAATGGGAACTCCTCTCTCAAGGTTGACGGCCGGGGAGTATCCTCTGTGGGCGGCGCTCCGTCTTGAGAACGGCATAGTTGTTTCATCACCGGTTACTCTGCTTACCGTGGAATGATCTGCTCCCGTATGCGCTGCCGTAGCGATGGGATTAAGTTCATCTGAGACAGTTGAATTGTTTTCTGTAAATTCAAAAAGGTCGGAAGGAAACTGCAGCATGATGTTGTTGCAGTGACAAAAAAACCGGCGGTATAATCCGCCGGTTTTCAGATTGAACGAAATGAAAATACTGAAATTTATTCACCCAGCTGAAAACGGATGAAACGTTTGATCGCGATTGTGTCATCGCATTCCTTTTCACATGCCTTGATAACATCAGTCACCGACATTTTCGGTTCTTTCACGAAAGCCTGATCGATGAGACATATTTCGGAGAAGAACTTCCTGATTTTACCTTTGAGAATGTTCTCCATGATGTTTTCCGGTTTGTTCTGATCTTTAAGCTGGTTGCGGTAGATTTCCTTCTCAGCCTCTATAGTTTCTTCAGGCACCTCATCGGAAACAAGATATGCGGGGGCCACGGCTGCTATCTGCAGAGTCAGGTCGTGAACCATCTGAATAAAGTTTTCGTCAGTCTCTGTTTCCGGTTTCCCGCAGGAAACTTCCACCAGCACTCCCACTTTTCCTCCCATGTGAATATAGGATTCAAGCCTGCCGTTGCCTTCAAGAGTCATACGGGCTGTACGGCGAATTTTTACATTTTCGCCTGTCTGCGAAACAATGGTTTTCAGCTCTTCGGTCATTTTGTCTGCAACATCTTCGCCTTCACTGAGAACTCTGTTGGTTACATCCGATACGAAATTCTTGAAATTATCGGTTTTTGCAACGAAGTCAGTTTCAGTGTTCACTTCAGCCATGGCAAGGGTTTTGCCGTTTTCTGAGGAAACTGCATTGATGATGCCCTGTTTGGATTCTTTATCAGCGCGTTTCTGCTGGATTACAGCACCTTTTTCACGCAGTATTTTGATCGCGGCTTCAAAGTCGCCGTTTGTATCGTTAAGGGCTTTTTTGCAATCCATCATGCCTGCACTTGTCTGTTTGCGCAGGTCGTTAATCATTGCTACCGTGATATCAGCCATTTTTTTCTCCAAATTATTGTGTTATAAATCCGCTTGCCCAGCTGTAACTGCCGGGGCTGCTGGCCTGAGCCTGATCAGGATTTTTTTTCTGTCTTTTCTTCGGTTTCAGGTTTTTCTTCAGTTTTATCTTCCACCTTTTTAGTAGCGGCAGGCTTTTTGTCAGCGGTTTTTTCCTTTTCCGCTGCAGGAGTTTTCTTTTTGGCGGCAGTGGTTTTCTTGACCGTAGCGGTTTCAGCCTTTGCCTTGTCTTCAGCTTTATCCGCTTTCTCTACTGTTTTCTTTGCGGCAGGCTTTTTGTCAGCGGTTTTTCCCTTTTCTGCTGCAGGAGTTTTCTTTTTGGCGGCAGCGGTTTTCTTGACCTCAGCGGTTTCAGCCTTTGCCTTGTCTTCAGCTTTATCCGCTTTCTCTGCTGTTTTCTTTGCGGCAGGCTTTTTGTCAGCGGTTTTTCCCTTTTCCGCTTCAGGGGTTTTCGGTTTGGCTGTTTCTACAGAAGCGACTTTTGCTTCAACAGCTTCTTTGGCTGCCCTGGCTGCGCGTTTGCGCGATTCATTCAGCTTGGCCTTGGCTTTTTCAGAGCTGTCTTCAGATGAAGCGGCAGCTTCTTTACGGGACTTGCGTGTTGCGCGGTTGGCGGCTTCTTCTTTTGCTTTTTCAGCTTCCTTCATCCGCTGCTTTTCGGCTGCAATCTGAGCGTACTCATCGTTGGCGGCTTTGATGACTTTTGCGAAAGCGTCGGCGATCAGTTTGATTCCGCGCACCGCGTCATCGTTGCCGGGAATAATATAGTCAATAGGATCAGGGTCAGCGTTGGTGTCCACCAGTGCCACAACGGGTATATTCAGACGCAAAGCTTCTTTGAGGGCATTCTGTTCGCGGCAGATATCAATAATAAAGATCGCTCCGGGCATTTTTGTCATGTCAGCTATACCGCCCAGGTTACGATGCAGTTTGTCCAGTTCACGACGCAGGCTGGAAGCCTCCTTCTTATGAACAGAAAGCACTCCGTTGTTATTGCGGCCCATAGTTTCAATCTGGCGCATACGTTTGACGCTGTGACGGATGGTCTGGTTGTTTGTCAGAGTGCCTCCCAGCCAGCGTTCTGTCATGTAGAACTGGCCGCAGGATTCAGCTGCCTCTTTAACAGCTTCCTGAGCCTGTTTTTTTGTGGCAACAAAGAGAACTTTCTTGCCGCTGAGAACCGTATCGCGCAGGAATTTTGCCGCCTCCTCAAGCATGGGAACAGTCTGGGTCAGATCAACAATATGAATGCCGTTGCGCTTGTCAAAGATGTAATCGCGCATTTTAGGGTTCCAGCGCTTTGTCTGGTGACCGAAGTGAAGGCCTGAATCAATCAGATCCTTGAGAGTAAGTCCGGTGAGTTCCGAAACTGGTAAGTCCATAATTATTTTCCTTTGAACAATTATACAGTGCTACAGCCTTGAAAAGCTGCTTCTGCACACTGCTGTGTTAATCCACTTTGGCGCCGAAGGTATGGGGCCTCCGGACGTCTTCGTTTCCGCACGCGAATGTCACTCGACAGTCCGTGCCGCTGAAAAGCAGTAATTTACAGTATTGTGCCGGGTATTTCAAGGGCATAAGTACGGTTTTCCGTAAAATGCGTCTTTGCCGCTTCGGCCGCGGCTTCAGTAAATTAATATTATGGTGGCAGGAATAATCTCGCAGGTGAGGCTCAGGGCGTCGAATTTCGCGGCACCGGCACCTCCCGAAGATGCGGATTCCGCATCAAACTGAACACGCAGCCTGGATGCTCCGCCGGGGGGTACAGTCTTCATGGTGATAGGAGTCCAGCTCCATAAAACTGTCAGGGCGTCGAGATTGGTCGATACGGTGGACAGCGGGGTCAGCGTGTTGTCCATCCAGATAAGCCGGGCGAATACATTGGATCCGGTGTAATCATTCTGTCCCGAAACCTGC
This sequence comes from Kiritimatiellia bacterium, assembly GCA_046482825.1. Lineage (GTDB taxonomy): Bacteria > Verrucomicrobiota > Kiritimatiellia > RFP12 > UBA1067 > M55B167. Next base: position 24,501 of record JAWOEI010000092.1, on the reverse strand, counting down.
AGGTTCAGGGTGTAAACGGATCCCGGTTTGATTCCCTTCACATCCTGGTAGAAAGTGCCGTATGCGCCGGATTTGTAGGCGGGAATGCCCATCAGATAACCGTCACCATCCGCATCACCCCATGCTTCGCGTCCGGCATCATCAGTTGTCGGGTATTCAGTCCAGAAATCGGCATCGTTTGCGACACCCTCCGCAAATCCCGGGTTAAGAAGCAGTCCGGTGTATTCCGTAAATGTCATATCGTCGAATTTAGCCGCACCGCCTCCTTCGACGGGTAGTATTTCCGCATCGAACTGGACACGCGCTTTGATTGCATCAGAAGGCGCGGTCCCCGCAAGCAGAATGCGCGTCCATGTGATGCCGCCGATCGTGTAGGCATCGAGATTTGTCGTGACGCTGCTGATAACCTCTGTATTATCATCCAGCCACAGAATGCGTCCTGTGACATTCGATCCGCTCCATTTGCTGTCTCCCTCCTGCCAGAAGGAGAGTACATAAGTGTTGCCGGCTACGACGTTCGTTACGTCCTGATAAAACTCGGCGTAAGTGCCGCCGTCCAGCACCCAGCTGTTGAGTCCCATCAGGTAATTGTCGCCGTCGTGTGAACCCCATTCGTGCCGACAGCACAAGTCAAGGCTGTTTTCAACCCAGACGTCGGGATTGATGTCCACGCCGTTGGCGAAACCGCCGTTTAACAGTTCCACATCAGCGGATGCCCGCATAGTGGCCAGAGCCAGCATCAGCAACCCGACAGATATCCGTATTGTTATCGCGTGTTTTAATTTCATCTTGTCAACTCCTCGGCCGTTGCGGCCTGTTCATGATTCGAGAGAAAAAACCGAAGACACGCCGGGCCCCGTGAGGTGTTGTTCTGGTGCAGACAGCAGATCGCGGCGAGTGCATTGGCGTAAACACCGGAAAGGGTGTCATCTTCCTGGTTGCCGAGCAGGCCGGAAGGGGATTGCTGGTTGAGCAGCCAGCGGTAGGCTGTTGCCGTGTAGCTGGCGAGCAATGCGGCCGGAAGCAGACATTTCCATTTATGCATCCGAGGCGTCACAAAAAAAAGCGGTTGCATATTTCACCTCCGAGAAATAGATTTACACAGAGTAAAAACGGTTGCAAGTAAAATTTTTTTTAATTGACAATAACTTACGTAAAATACAACAATCAACTTCCCGTTTTCTGTAACAGAATCTGATTTTATAGCGAGCAATGTGGCGTATGCAAGAAATGACGTTCCGGGTTAAGCTGTTGATGATATGCTTTTGCATGTTTGTCTGCGGTGTGTTCTGCGTACGTGCGAATGATGACGAGGGGTTTCTGGAAGAACTGCAACGCCGAAGTTTTGAGTTTTTCCGGGAGTCCGCTAACCCTGCAAACGGATTGATTCCGGATCGGGCGCATGCTGACGGAACGCGGCCCAGTAAGGTGTCAAGCATTGCGGCTGTGGGTTTCGGTCTGAGTGCGCTGCCGATTGCGGTTGAACGCGGCTGGATTGCGCGGGAGGCGGCGGAGGTACGTGCGGTCATGACGCTGCGTATGTTTGCCGAAAGCGTTGCAGGAACGAACGGATTTTTCTATCATTTTGTGGACATGGAAACTGGGGAGCGGGTCTGGAATTGTGAAGTTTCCTCCATTGATACCGGATTATTTCTGGCGGGAGCGCTGACCGTTAAACAGGCGTTTTCGAATTCAGTGGAAATTGTGAGCCTGGCTGATTCGCTTTATGCGGCAGCGGACTGGCCCTGGATGCTCAATGGGGGCCGGACACTTTCAATGGGCTGGAAACCGGATAGCGGTTTTCTTGACGCTCGCTGGGATGCTTACAGCGAGCACATGATTCTGACGCTTCTGGGCATGGGCTCGCCTGTGCACCCTCTGCCTGCAGAAGCTTGGCACGCATGGCGACGTGAGCCGGTTGGCACTTATGATGGCATGACCTATCTGCAGTGTCCGCCGCTGTTTACGCATCAGTATTCACACGCCTGGGTGGATTTCAGGAATAAACGTGATGCCTATGCGGATTACCGGCGTAATTCGGTGCTGGCCACTCGTGCGCAGCGCCGCATGTGTGCGTCTATGGCGGATCGGCACCCTCATTACGGGCGCGATCTCTGGGGTTTGACCGCATCGGACGGTCCCGACGGCTATCACGCACGCGGGGGGCCTCCGCTGACCTTTCATCCGCCTGTCAACGGTCTGGTGGTGCCCTGCGCTCCGGGCGGTTCACTGCCCTTCGCTCCTGCGGTATGTCTGCGCGCCCTGCATGCCATGCGCGAAAGACATGGGAATGTTGTCTGGAAGCGTTACGGTTTTGTTGATGCCTTCAATCCTGAAACTGGCTGGGTTGCTGATTCGGTCATCGGTATCAATGTCGGTATTACTCTGCTTATGGCGGAGAATCTGCGCACCGGACGGGTTCGCGAGTGGTTTATGGCCAATCCTGAAATCCGGTCGGCGATGGATTGTGCCGGATTTGTTTCCACAGCTCCGGTGCGTGCACCGGCGGATATCGCCTATCTCGAGCAGCTGGCTGCCGACACATGGAAATGTCTGGAGACGCTTGTGCATACGCAGACCGGCCTTCCGTATGACAGCTGCGGCAAGGACGAATTCACGTCCGTGAGCAACATAGGATTTTTGCTTACGGATCTGGTGGCGGCGCACGCTATGGGTTTTCTGAATGAGACGGAAGCCGCCCGGCGGACGGAAAAGATTCTCGATTCGGTTGAGAAACTGAAAACACGTTTCGGTTTTCAGCAAAGCTGGAATCATATAAAAACGCTTGACCCTGCCACGCACGACCCGTGGATTTCCGTTTTGGATTCCGGCAATCTGGCCGCCGGACTTATCACAGCCGGGGAGACTTTTCCCGCACACGCCGCCCGTTGCCGTCAGCTCGTTGACGATATGGATTGGACCGCGTTTTATGATGCCCGTCGGCACTGTATGCTGGGCGGGTATCATTGTGTTTCCAACCTATTCAATACGGAGTGGACGCTACCTTTCATCGGCGCGGATTCCCGCATGGCGCTGTTTCTTGCTGTGGCCTCTGGCGATGTGCCTGCGACGGTCTGGGATAGGCTGGATCGCGGGACAGAAAAAAAATACGCATGCCGGTATTATGTTCCCGGATGGCAGGGCGGCGGGCTGTTCATGCAGATGATCACAGGACTCTGGCTTGATGAATCGGGAACGGCTCCGGGACGCTCGGCTGCCAATTTAGCCTATGCGCAGATCCGGCACGCGGACACACACGGCTATCCGTTCTGGGGGTGGTCGGCGTGTGCCGATCCCGATGGTGGTTATCTCGGCTGGGGTCATCTGCGCGATGCAGTGGTAACTCCGCATGCCGCTGCGCTGACTCTGTCTTGTTTTCCCGGGCGTGCGCTGGATAATCTGCGTGCATTGGAGAGTGTAGGAGCGCGTCACCCGGGACAGGGCTTTTATGATGCCGTCAATTTCAGAACCGGGCGTGTAGCGAAGCGATTTCTATTCCTGGATCAATCCATGCTGATGATCAGCCTGGTCAATGTACTGCGGGATAATGTGATCCGACGGCGTTTTGGCGGGGCGGCTCTGGTGCGGCGTGGCAGACAGATGATTGATGATTATGCATCCCCTGACGCCGGTACGCAGACATCCCTGATGGAGCCGTGATCTGCACAGACAACGCTGCAGGCATCAGACAACGTGGCATTTTTTCCTCTGATAGCGGGGAAACATCCGCCCCGCAACAGCCGGACCTGCAACGTTAAATACTACAAATCCGTTGACAAATACGATGTAATCATATTTAATCTGTGTGATGTTATACAAGGACAGGGATAGATGAAATATGACTAGACGGGAATTCATGACAGGTGGAGCTTCCACGCTCGCTTTTATTCCGACGATGTTTGCAGGAACAGAGGAATCGCCGCAGCTGGCTGCGGCAAAAAAATGGTTTGGGGATGCCCAGTACGGCATGATGGTGCACTGGGGCCTTTATGCGCTTATCGGCGGCGAATGGAATGGCAGGCGCATGGATAAACGCTATATAGGCGAGTGGGCGCAGCAATATTTCCGCATACCCAATGCTGAATACTCCGCTCTTGCTGAGGCGTTCAATCCGATTCTTTTTGATGCGGAGGAATGGGTGAAAATCGCCCGGGACGCGGGAATGAAATATGTCGTGTTTACTTCGAAGCACCACGACGGCTTTGCGATGTACCACAGCAGAGTATCCAAGTTCAACGTTGTGGATGCCACCCCGTTCGGGCGTGACGTTGTCGGCGAACTTGCCGAAGCGTGTCGCAAACACGGTATGAAGCTCGGACTTTATTACTCTCAGGATCTCGACTGGCATGAACATGACGGCGGCGGCTATAATATGGGAAAAACCTGGAGCGGCGGCGCTGCATGGTGGACTAACAACTGGGATTTTCCTGATAAAGAAAAGAAAAATTTCACACGGTATTTTGAATCCAAAGCTGTACCTCAGGTAAAGGAGATCCTTACAGGGTACGGTGATCTTTGTCTTATCTGGTTCGATATCGGCAATACGCTTTCCCGTGAACAGAGCAACTATCTATACAAGCTTGTGCGCAAACTCCAGCCCGGCTGTCTTATCAACTCCCGCATAGGTTGCGGCAAGTGCGATTACACCTCGGCTGGCGACAATTGCATACCGGACGATGACAAGAGCGGAGTTCTTTTTGAAACTCCGGCAACACTGAACGATACCTGGGGATATAAGGCGCATGACCAGAACTGGAAGTCCGCCGCCCGCATCCGCGAGGTACGAGAACATCTTGCCAGGCGCGGTGCTAATTACCTTCTGAATGTCGGGCCCGACGGCCTCGGGCGCATTCCGGCCCCTTGCATTGACATTCTGCGCGAGTCCGCCAGGAAGTCTTAGTCGCTTAAGCATGTATTGAGGTTTTATTGTTGCCTGAAAGGTTTTTCTGTTCAGTTGTTCCGCTTTTTATATCGTATTTCGCATCCGCTTTATGTGATGCTACTTTTTAGGTGCACTATAAGACGGAAAATGTTAGAATGCGCCACATTTTACAGAGAAAAACGATTATTAAAACGATTATCAGGATGTAATCAGATGAATTTTTCCATACCCAGAATTATACAGGGAGGCATGGGCATCGGTGTTTCTAACTGGAGACTCGCCAAAGCTGTCTCCGGATTGGGTGAGCTGGGAGTTGTTTCCGGTGTTGCGCTTGATCAGGTGCTTGCGCGACGTCTTCAGGATGGAGACCTTTCCGGGGATGTGCGGCGCGCTCTGGACAGTTTCCCTTTCCCGAAAATGGCTCAGCGCGTTCTGGATGCCTTTTTTATCGAGGGTGGCAAAGAGAAGGATGCACCCTATAAAAGTGTACATCTGCCATCCCTTAAAAACAATAGGTGGTTCGATGAACTATGTATTGTAGCTAACTACGTTGAGGTTTTTCTGGCCCGTGAAGGACATTCAAATCCTGTTGGTATCAACTACCTTGAAAAGGTACAGTTACCGCATCTGCCGTCTCTTTACGGTGCTCTTCTGGCTGGGGTCGGTGTAGTGATTGTAGGTGCCGGAATCCCTCTGCAGTTTCCCAAGGTGATAGATCTTCTGATACGTCATGAGAGAAGTGAGTACACTTTGAATGTGCAGGGGGCTTTCCCTGAAACGGATTGCAGACGCCATTTTAACCCGGTTGACTTTATAGAGGAGGGGGCATCTGTCCCTGAACTGCAAAGGCCCAGGTTTCTTCCCATTATTTCTTCTGATTCCCTGGCAACGATGTTACTGCGTAAGGCTGAAGGAATTGTTGACGGTTTTGTGGTTGAGACTTCTGTTGCTGGCGGGCATAATGCACCTCCGCGCGGCAGGATGGCCCTGGACGTGAATGGTGAACCGGTTTACGGTTCCCGGGATGTCTGTAAACTGGAGAAGCTGCGCGAAACAGGCCTGCCATTCTGGCTGGCCGGAGGTTATGGAACCCCTGAAGGCTTCAGACTCGCTCTGGATGAGGGGGCTGCCGGCATTCAGGTGGGAACTCTTTTCGCTCTTTGTGAAGAGTCGGCGATGGAAACAGATCTGCGGCATAAGCTTATCCGTCTGGCAGCCGAAGGAAAAGCCGAGGTTTTTACTGATCCCAGAATATCCCCTGCCGGCTTCCCTTTTAAGGTGGCCCGGCTGGAAGGAACAGCGTCAGACAGTAAACTTGATTCTCAGCGTGTAAAAATTTGCGATATGGGTTATCTGCGTACAGCTTATCAAATGGAAAACGGTGAAATCGGCTGGCGTTGTCCGGCTGAACCGGATGCGGCATTTATTGCCAAAGGTGGTAACCCTGATGATGTTGCCGGACGCATTTGTATCTGTAATTCACTCTTCGCTACTATAGGTCTTGGACAGAACTATGCTGATGGACGCAGGGCTGTTCCTGTTGTAACATTGGGCGATGCTTTCAGTGAGATCCATCTTCTCTGCCGGGATGATTCTTTGGATTATTCGGCAGCTGATGTTATCTCCTATCTCAACGGCTGAAGCAGTCTGTCTCAGGGTGTTGACAATCGCTCCCTGTGCCACTGTGCTTCCTGTTTTTAACGCAGTGTAGTCAGACCCAGCCAGATCAGCATTACGCCGAGCGTGAGGTTGATCAATCCGCTGAAACGTATCAGAAGGCTTTTTTCTTTCAACCAGACAATGCACTGCCGCATCTTCCAGGGATAGAGCAGCAGTGTCATGCCCTTTATGATGCTGATATAGGCAATCGAGACAAGCAGAATCCTCCACGGTGAAGGGTGGGAGCGCACAGTCAGCAACAGATGATAGGGGTAAAGCACCAGGATTCCGCCGAGGGCTCGGCAGGGAAGCAGATTCTCCATGCTTATACATGTCAAAGGTGCGCAGACGAGTATCAGATAAGGGATGTATTTTTTATAAGGCATAAGAAAACCTATAGGCAGAGTCCAGAGCGCATACCCTGCCCATACCCATGCAATGATGCAGAGAATTATGCCTGCAGTGCGGTTCCTGCAGAATTTTTCCATTACAGAGTTTGCTGAATTCGGCGTTATGAGTGCGAAACAACCGGATATCAGCAGAAAAAGACCTAATGTGTAACACCAGCAATGTAAAGGCATGGGTTTCCTCGGAGTATGTTTATGTTTTCAAAACCACGGCCGGTCCGGTGCGGTTGCTCCGGAGAATCCGCCATCATACAACCGGTCGAAATTGACGCTTCGTATTTATTTGCGGCATTCGTGGCAAAAAAATTGTTACGGCTGAAAAAAAATCGTTTAAATCATAGCCGTGAGCGGGATTGTATCAAAAATTTCGCTGTTGGTGTTGACCGGAATGTAATAAGCTTTTACCTGGTGATGAGCGGCTAGTTCTTTCCATCCGGCCAGTATTTCAGCACCTGGTTCTGATTCAGGGTCGGCCCGGATAAAATAAAAAGAGAAGTCCGCTTCTTCATTCTGGGCAAAAATCTGCGGATCAGCTTTTTCATCAGTGTTTGATGAAATGATCATACAACCTTTTTCCGTCAATCGGGCAGTTATCATAAGAACAGCTTCGGCGTGTCTGGTTTCAACTGGAGGATTATGATGCATAGAAGTCCCTAAAAATTTTCTGCGGCTTTCTTATACCTGGATATTGCATCCCGTATGCATTCCATGGCGGCTTTTGAGGAAATTGTTGCGGATGTTACGGCATCAAAGTCGCCTCCGTCCTTGCTGACCTTCCAGTTGGCACTGAAGGGTTGTCCCTTGAGCTGGTCCTTGAATTCCGGTTCCGCTATCTGTGTGCCCAGCCCCGCAGTCTCCTTGGACGCAATTACGCTGTAATTGATTACTTTTCTGTCTGTGCTGAGGCCTACCATCAGTCTGATTTCTCCTCCGTATCCATTTGGAGATACTCCCTCCGCGGCTACCGCGGTAACTTTTCCGTCAGCTCCGCGTGAAATGAAAAAAGTTTCACCGCCAACAGTTTCTTTTACCGCCTTTGGCGCATACTCAGGCATCACGGCACTTGCCGCCTCGGCGATTTTAATTTCAATAGCTCTGTGGATAGGTCCCATTGTAACATTATATACAGCAGCCAGCATGGCCGCGCTGACAGCGCATACTGCAGTCAGAATAGCAACCAGTTTAATTGTTTCTTTCATGATTCTGTCCCGAAAACCTTATTGCGGCAACCGCGGTTGATGAGCGGTGTTAACGCATTCATAAAAAGTATTGCGAAGCTGACGCCTTCGGGAAAGGCTCCGGATTTTACCGTGCGGATGACCATTGTGACGATGCCGCAGCCTATGCCGAAGATTAACATGCCCTTTTTTGTGACTGGAGATGTAACCATGTCGGTCGCCATAAAGAATGCCCCGATAATCAGACCGCCTGAAAGAATGTGAATGTGTGGCTGAACAGATGTCTCTGGGTTGACAACATAAAGAATGCAGGCGAAAAGGAATACTGTGCCTATGTATGCCGTGGGGATATGCCAGGTTATCACTTTGCGGTAAAGCAGATATGCCGCTCCGATCAGTAAAGCGATTACGGACGTTTCACCTATACAGCCGTTTATGTTGCCGGTGAACAGTCTGGCTACGGCAGCACCTGTGAATTCCGGCAGGGGACCGCCGGTTTTGATGGTTTCCTTGATCATGCCGAGAGGAGTTGCGTTCGTTGCGGCGTCCGCAGAGGCTGCCGCCATTGTGGAAAACCAATCGGAACTGCTCCAGCTTGTCATTGCGCCTGTAAAGGATATAAGCATGAAAGCGCGTGCGGCCAGCGCCGGATTGAAAACATTGTAACCGAGACCGCCGAATATCTGTTTGCAGATGCCTATGGCAAACAGGGAGCCCGCTACGGCCATCCATGTAGGCAGTGAGGGAGGCAGGTTCAGAGCAAGCAGCACGCCGGTAACGGCTGAACTGAGATCGCTGATGCTGTTGTTGCGCTTCATCAGTTTGCGGCATGTCCATTCTGTCAGCACACAGGTCGCAACGCATGCTGCCGTCAGGCGTACTGCATCCATACCGAAAAATAAGCAGGCCGCAACAAATGCGGGTGTCAGTGCGATAAGCATATCCAGCATGATGCGTTCAACCGAACTGCCGGAGTGCGTGTGCGGTGATGAACTGATAATAAATTGATCTGGTTGTTTGTCAGCGTTCATATAACTCTCTGTCGTAAAAACTCAATCTAAACTCGCGCATTAGCTCACTTTCGGACTCGCGCACTTCTATTTCTTCGCCTTGGCAGCCGCCTTTTCAGCCATGACATAAGCTTTGCCACGGCGCATGTGCTGAACAAGCGGACGGTGAGCAGGGCATACGAAAGCGCATGATCCGCACTCAATGCAGTCCATCAGAGCAATTTTTTCAGCACTTTCGATGTCGTCAGCCTCAATAAATTGGCTTAGTTCAGAAGGAATAAGACCCATTGGACAGGCGGCAACACACCTTCCGCAGGAAATGCATGCCTGCGATGTGAACTGTGTTACCCGGCTTTGTGAAAGCAGAAGCAGACCGGACGAAGTTTTGCCGGTGGGGATATCCAGTGAACTTAGGGCGAATCCCATCATAGGTCCGCCGGATATGACTTTAGCCACTGTGCTCTTGAAGCCGCCGCAGGCATTAATCAGATCCCGGCAGCTCGTGCCGAATGGAGCCAGCAGGTTGGACGGTTCTTCCACTGCATCACCTGTTACCGTGATTACACGTTCTATAAGCGGTTTGCCAAGCACAACAGCTTCGTAGACAGCCAGGGTTGTGCTGGTGTTTTCAACGACGCATCCTACATCCATCGGCAACCCGCCCCGGGGAACCTTGCGGCCGGTAACATTGTATATCTGCTGTTTTTCCGAGCCCTGCGGGTAGCTGGTACGCAGGACATTGATAGCGGTTCCGTGTTTGATATCTCCGAATGCCTTTTCCATTGCCTCAATAGCGTCCGGTTTATTGTCTTCAATGGCAATGCGCAGTGTTTTTGCTCCCAGAATATGTTTTATTATTTCTGCACCGATGCGGATTTTATCGGCATGCTCCAACATTATACGGTGATCTGATGTGAGGTATGGTTCGCACTCGGCCCCGTTGAGTATAACGGTATCAATGGGTTTGTCCATAGGAGGAGAGAGCTTCACCTTGGTCGGAAATCCGGCTCCGCCCATGCCGGCGATACCGGCATTGTCGATGCGTTCGAGTAATTTTTCCCTGTCAGTATCACGCCAGTTATCTATTGTTTCCATATAATCGGTTGCATCACTTCCGGAAGTTTCTATCATAATGCCCTGACATGGGCGCCCCGATGCTGTTGCTGTTTTGGTGACGGTTTTGACAGTGCCGCAGACCGGTGAGTGGACGGGAACCGAGATAAATCCGTTCTGTTCTGCAATGAGCGTTCCCCGCTTCACTTCATCACCCGCTTTTACAATGGCTTTTGCCGGAGCGCCGAGATGCTGCGACATAGGAATCGTAAGGAACGCAGGCCGTGGAAGAGGCCTGATGGCGCAACCACTGGATAAATCCTTGTGATAGGCGGGGTGAATGCCGCCCTTGAACTGATATGGAGATGGAACTGTTTTCATCTTATTAATTTATCTCTTTGTGACCTCTGTGTGTCTCTGCGCTGGATAATTAACGCAGCAAACCGTTTCGTGTGTTCAGTGAATTCCGTAGTTTATGTTTAAAATGCTATACCTTGACGATACATTTAGAAGGACATTTTTCAACGACCTCTTCTTTGGTGACGGGAATGGAATAGTCAACCTTTGCCAGAAACCCGTCCATTTTAAAGGCGCCTTCATCACCGAATTTAGTACAGAGCTGGCAACCTATGCATCCTGTAGAACAGACCCGTTTAACTTCGGTGCCTTTGTCCATAGAACTGCACAGGACATGTATTCTTGCTGAAGCGGGAACCATTTTGATGAGATTGCGTGGACAGGCGGCAACGCATTTTCCGCAACCGATACACAATTCCCGGTTTACTACAGCAATGCCTTTTTCAATTCTGATCGCATTTACGGGACATACACGCGCGCAACTGCCGTAACCGAGGCAGCCGTAAACGCAGGCTTTATCTCCGCCGGCAGTTGCATGTGCGGCAGCGCAATCGTTGAGACCGTTATATACAAAGCGCCGCTTGGCTTTTTCGTCGTCGCCGCAACAGAGAACTATGGCAAGCTTTTTTTCAACAGTCCCTGCACCAACACCCATAAGTTTTGCGATCGCCGCAGCGCCTTCGGCACCTCCGGGAGAGCAGAGCGATATATCTTCGCCATCCATGACAACAGCCCTGGCGAAATCGGCACAGCCGGCATATCCGCATGCACCGCAGTTCGCTCCGGGTAGCAGTTCATGAACTTCGGCTATACGGGGGTCTTCTTTAACTGCCAGATATTTTGCGGCAATTGCCAAAGCTGTGCCGATGATCAGGCCGAGAAGTCCGATCCATAGAAAAGATTGCAGAATAATGTTTTCCATAAAATAAAATGCCTTGTGCTGTTTGTTGTGATGCTATTCGCATACAGTGTTCGAAACTTAATTAAAGTGACCGCGCTGAGCGCTGCCTCTTTAACTCGCGCACTAACTCATTTCACCAGTCCGCTGAATCCCATGAATGCCAGGCTCAGCAGTCCAGCTGTAACCAGAGCAATGGCAACTCCTTTGAAACAGCGCGGTGGATCGGCACGATCGATCTTTTCACGAAGACCGGTGAAAATGACAAGAGCCAGTGCAAATCCCAGTGCCGCGGCAAAGCCGAAAAGTGTGGACTGGATGAATGTATATCCCTGTTTCATGTTTATTACCGCTACACCCAGAACAGCGCAGTTGGTGGTGATCAGGGGCAGGAAAATTCCGAGAGCGGCATGTAGCGGCGGTGCAAAACGCTTCATTACAATGTCAATCAGCTGTACCAGCGAGGCGATTACCAGGATGAAGGTCAGCGTCTGCAGGAATTCAAGTTCGAAAGGCTCAAGCAGAAATTTCTGCAGACACCAGGTGACAGAGCTTGCAACTGTCATCACAAAAACTACAGCCCCGCACATGCCCAGTGCTGTGTGCAGTTTTTTGGAGACACCCAGAAAAGGACATATTCCGAGAAACCGGCTCAGAACAAAGTTGTTAACCAGCACGGCACTGACAATCAAAAGTATGTATTCCATAGTTAAAAACCGCTAAAATCAAAAAATGAACAAGTCAGTTTACTAAAACAGCATGTGATTTTCAAGCTAACGCAGTAGAAATATTCGTTGCTATCCAAATAAGGAAACCTGATTTGTGTGAAGAAATAAATAGTTAAATAATTCTTGAATTTTTTTACAGACCACTGATACTATATAAATACTTGGTGCGGGTTACGTGACGAACAAATTACGTTACTGATGACGACCGCACAATGTTAAAAAAAGGAGACAGAATGAAACAGATGAATCAGTTAGGTATGGCCATGGTGCTGGCAGGTGTGATGGTCGGCGGGTGTGCGCATCTCCCCGGGCGTTGCGATCTTGATAAGGTGGCGAAAGACGCCTAGTTGAAGAATGTGACAACCAGTGATGCTACTTTCGAAAATCATAAGGCTACGGGTTTCTACAAAAGCACTGAGATAGGCATAGGCGTAGGTATTCCCGGGATAAAACTGCTGGAATTGTATCCGAAACAGGACGACACACAACAGATGACGCAGATTGCTAAAGACGCTAAAAATGATGGCGCTAACGCAGTTGTTGACGCTGTGCCGCCGAAAGGTTTCTATACGGGTTTTCCGTTCTTCTTCATCGGTTTGTATATAGATTCCGCTGCGGGTACCGGTGTAAACGCCAAATAAGCTGTTGAAATTAAAAAGAATATAAATTCAACACAGAGGCACAGAGGATGCATTGTGAACAGCTACAGCAGTTCACACCCTCTTTGCCCGCAAAGCGGAGGCTGCGTTGTGGCAAATCAAGGAGGTTTGCCATTCCGTAGCTTTGTATTCTCTGCGCCTCTCTGCGAGGAAAAAAAGGAGATTTTATGTTTTACGCTGTTTTGAGCTGAAATTGTCGGGCGGAACAAAAAGCGGTTTTCATTCTATCAGCGTTTTTTTGAAAAATTTAGCTTCGCGTGTTGTACTAACAGCGCATGATATTCCTGGTAGATATGAACAAGGTTTCTGTTTCGGTAAAGAGGCTTTAGTGCTTTGTGAAATTTTTGCTGTATCTCGCTGTATTGCTCTTTTGGTTCAACTAATCCCAGGGAAGAGAAGATTCTGCGCGTATAGGTATCCACAACAAAATACGGCTGTTTCCAGGCATATAGCAATATGGAATCAGCGGTTTCCTCTCCCAGGCCTTTGACATCGAGAAGTGCTTCGCGTGAGGGGATACGTCCTTTCTGTTCCATGAAAAAGGCAGCGAAAGATTTGAGATAAATGCTTTTCTGATTGTAGTAACCGGCGGGCCGGATTGCTTCTTTTAAGTCGTCCGGAAGGGCTTTATGTATTTTCTGCGCTGACATCGTTTTCCGGGAACGGAGATTCGCGAGCGCTTTTTCAACCGATACCCAGGCGGTATTCTGGGTGAGGATTGCACCGACGCATATTTCGAATACCTGATTCCCGGTTTTTGGCCATCCATATTCTCCTGGATGGTAGCGCCCTTTCACAGGCCACCAGCCCTGTGGTCCGTACAGTTTCATCAGCTCGGAATATTTGACAGCTATGAGATTCTTTTTCATCGCGGTTCACATCTGACGGAGCGAAGCGACTCCCGCATGCCGGATCACAGCATATCTCTGATTCTGTTAGCATTGCGGATCAGATCCGTCATCTTCTTTTTATCGTCATTTTCAAGGGCAAGCCTGAAAGCTTCCAGAGTTTCTGAAACCCGGCAGACAGCTTCAAGTATATTTTCGCGGTTGTCTCTTAAAATCGGCACCCACATTTCAGGTGAACTCATTGCCAGACGCACTGTTGATGCGAAGCCGCCGCCAGCCAGACGAGGTACGGCATAGCCGGCTTTTTCTTCGTTTTGTACCGCTAGTGAAAGAGCGTATGCCACTATATGTGATATGTGCGAAACGTATGCCGCATGGCGGTCATGCTGGGCCGCATCCATGAATTCGAATTTAAGACCGGCCATATGAAAGAGTTCAAGGGCTGTCTTGCATGCGTCCGGAGAACTCCTTTCCATATCACAGAGAAGAACAGTTTTATCCCGGAAAAGCCCTTTGAATGAAGCCGACGGTCCGGAACACTCGGTGCCGGCCATGGGATGTGCCGCCACGTAGCGATGCCGCATCGGATGATCCTTTACGTGTTCCACAAGTTTGAATTTGGTTGACCCCAGATCGATTACAGTCTGGTTCTCTTTTATCATGTCAAGAACTTCAGGCAGTATTTTTCTTATAACGTCAACCGGAGTCGCCAGAATGATTGCATGGGATGAGCAAATAGCTTTTTCAAGCGGCATGACATCATCGACAATGCCGATTTCAAGAGCGGTGTCAGCATGTTTCCGATTGCTTTCAACTCCAATAATATGCTCGATAGAGGCATGATCCCGCAGATCGCGGGCAAAAGATCCCCCTATGAGTCCCAGTCCGATAATAGTTACTGTCATATGCTAAGGTCCGGTTTTGTTGTCAGCGGTGTTCCCGGTGATTTCCCGTCGTCAGCCGGGTTTGTGTCCGGAAGCAGATGTTCAGGCTTGCGGCCTGAATACCTGTTCGCCTGAGCGTTCTGCCGGTACTGTTGAACTGAATATAATATCTGGTGCTGAAATGGTAAACAAAAAAAGGCACGCAACTGCGTGCCTTTTTTAATCAATTGTGTAATATAACACCAATTACCAGCGCCGGTCGCCACCGCCACCGCCACGGCGGTCGCCGCCGCGCCGTTCGCCTTTGAAGCCGCCACCACCGCCACGGCGTTCGCCGCGAGGTTTAGGCTGAGATTCGTTAACGCGTAGCTTGCGTCCCATGAATTCGACGTCATTGGTAGCTGCAATAGCTTCCAGGGCTTCCGATTTCTCCGGCATCTCGACAAAACCGAAACCCTTTGAATCGCCCGAAAAGCGATCTGTTATAACACGTGCGGAATTGACAGTACCGTACTGGCCGAAAAGCCCGTTAAGGTCTTCATCGCCAGCCTGATAAGGCAGATTGCCTACATAGATATCCATCTGATTTATCCTGATGTGTCATCATCTTTCATTCCGGGTACAGCATGATGACACAGAATGCGTACCGGGTTTGCCCTTGTGGCCAGTAAACCTCACAGTTTACCCTATTAATCAGGCTCAAATACAACATTATGTAATCTGTCAACCTGCATCTTTAGGTCATGAATCACCATATTGAAATATGCTAAACATTCCCCAATTAAATTCAGTATAGAGTCTTATATAATGGATGTCAATATCAGTATTAGAAAAAATCGGATATTTTATCAACAGAGAGAAGATATTAAATCTGTAGTGACTTGGAAAAGGATTTGAGATATAATCCATGATAGATTTTTAAAGCCCGGAAACCTGTCGGATTTCCGGGCTTTTACTGCGGATTCCGGAATTCAACCGGAATGCAGCGCGATATTAGTTTCCGCATGCGGGATTCAGTAAATTCACGATTACGCTCTGCATCCGGTGTTTTTATGTGTGTTTCCGTTCCGCAGCGGTTTCGCAAATCCGGCATACTGTTGGAATATGGAGAAGCATATGAGTTCGAAACAGAACGGGTTGACCACTGACAAACGTGTGAAAATGAATGTGGAAGGGTTGGAATACGATTTCCGATGGCATCTGAGATATACACTGGCCAAAGCTCAGGATGATGCAACGCCGCGTGATCGATATCAGGCTTTTGCACTTTGCGTGCGAGACAGGATGATAGAACGCTGGATTCAGACACAGCGTCAGCATCGTGACAAAAAAGTCCGCCGGGCCTATTATCTTTCGCTTGAGTTCCTTATAGGTCGTCTGCTTGGCAACAATGTGATAAATATGAAAATGGATTCTATCTGCGAAAAGGCTTTGGCGGATTTCGGAATCGACTGGCATTCACTGCGCGATTTTGAGGTGGATGCCGGCCTGGGTAATGGAGGACTGGGGCGTCTTGCCGCCTGTTTTATGGATTCCATGTCAACTATGGGAATTCCCGGTATGGGCTATGGACTTCGCTACGATTACGGAATTTTCAAACAGCGTATCAAAGATGGCCAGCAGGTTGAAGAACCCGATAACTGGTTGAAAGGCGGTTATCCATGGGAGATAGAGCGCCCGGAGCGCACTCAGATGGTTCATTTCGGAGGCAGGGTTGAATCTGTAAGCAAAGGCACTGATACAGAGTGGCGGTGGGTTGAGACAGACCAGGTGCTCGGGGTTCCCTTCGATCTTCCTATTGTAGGTTACAGCAACAGTGTAAATACACTGCGTTTATGGTCGGCCAAGGCCGATGATGAATTTCAGCTGGAGGATTTCAACAAAGGTTCTTATGTTGATGCCGTTGAAGACAAAGTTCTGGCGGAGAACCTGACCAAGGTGCTCTATCCCAATGATAATGTCCTTGCCGGCAAGGAATTGCGTTTGCGACAGCAGTATTTCTTTATCTCCTGCTCACTGCAGGATATTTTCCGCCGTTTCAAGGAGGAGAACGGCGGGGACTGGTCAAAACTGCCGGAAAAGATATTTATACAGCTGAATGAGACACACCCGGCTCTTATCATTCCTGAGATGATGCGTATATTGATTGATTCCGAACATGTCGGGTGGAAGAAAGCTTGGGAACTTACCCGCAAGTGCACAGCTTATACCAATCATACAATTCTGCCTGAAGCTCTTGAAAAGTGGAGTATCGCATTGATGGAGAAGCTGCTGCCGCGTCATATGCAGATAATTTATGAGATCAACGGGCGTTTTCTCAGGAATGTGGCCTCCATCTGGCCCGGTGATAATGCAAGGCTGGCACGCATGAGTATTATTGATGAATCCGGTGAACGCTCAGTACGCATGGCCAATCTGGCGATAGCCGGTTCCAGCGCTGTTAACGGTGTGGCCGCACTTCATACGGAGATTATCAAAAAAAACCTCTTTAAGGATTTTTATGATATGTATCCGGATCACTTTTCGAATAAGACAAATGGTATTACCCAGCGCCGCTGGCTGCTGAAGGCAAACCCCGGTCTGGCAGATCTGATTACTGATAAGATAGGCTCGGACTGGATTACAGATCTGGGGCAACTGAAACAACTTGAACAGTTTGTGGATGACAAGGCTTTTCTGAAAGAATTCCGTCGTGTCAAGCAGGAGAACAAGGCTTTTCTGGTTGATTATATCAGGCAGGAGCTCGCTGAGGATGTCGATGCGGATTCCATTTTCGATGTGCAGGTGAAACGCATGCATGAATATAAACGCCAGCTGCTGCTGGTGCTTTATGTGATTATTCTTTACAATCGACTGATTGATGATCCGAAGCTGGAAATAGCGCCGCGGACCTTTATCATTTCGGCCAAAGCCGCTCCGGGCTATACAATGGCAAAACGCATAATCCGGCTTATCCATGGTGTTGCCGATGTGGTTAATTCCAATCCGCATACCAACAGTAAGCTGAAACTGCTCTTCCTTCCGGATTATCGTGTATCGCTTGCGGAAAAAATCATACCTGCCGCCAATGTCAGCGAACAGATATCTCTGGCAGGCACGGAGGCATCCGGAACGGGTAACATGAAACTGATGCTCAACGGTGCATTAACACTCGGCACACTTGACGGTGCAAATGTGGAAATATGTGAAGAGGTGGGAGAGGAAAATATTTTCATTTTCGGTCTCAGAAGTCATGAGGTGGATGAGTTGCGCCTGACTTATAATTCAAAAGAGTATTACGAGCGCGACCCTGAAATCCGTAAAGCAGTTGACATGATCAGCAATAATGTCTTTTCTCTGCTGACCCCCGGTATTTTTGATCCGGTTGTCGAAGGCCTGCTGGATTTCAACGATCATTACATGCTGCTGGCCGATCTTCGCGATTATATTGACACACAGGAGAAGGTGGATCAGCTGTATCGTGATGAACAGGCATGGGACCGCAAGGCGCTTTTGAATGTGGCCCGTTCAGGAAAATTCTCGTCCGACAGGACAATTGCTGAATATGCCCGTGATATATGGCATATAGAGCCGTTTGATTTGGATTATAAAGAGTAGGCCCCTTGTATTTTTGTGGAAAGAAGGAGGACGAAATGCCTTACACTTCCTTTGCTTTCCGCTGTAGTTTTTCCAGCTCTTCAGCATCTTTTTCCCATTCTTCTGTGAATACTTCAATTTGATCCTGAACAACTTTAAGCCGTTTGTTCAAGCTTGAGAAGTCTGTTCCTGGGGTGGGGTTGAAGAGTTCGGCGGATAGCTGTTCGAGTTCATCTTCGAGTTCCGCTATGCGGATTTCGGCTTTTTCCACTTTGGCTTTGAGGGCTTTGATTCCGGGCTGCCATTTGGCTCGCTCCCGTGCCCGGATCCTGCGCAGCTCTTTTGATGTGAGTTTAGGCTGTCCGCCGCTTTTTCCGCCGCTGTCCGGATTTGTCTGTTTCCCTTGCTGTTCCAGCGCGGTTTTCTCTTTGTAATAATCATAACCGCCGGGAAAGCGCCGTATGCCCGCCGGTGATATTTCTATTATAGATGTAGCGGTGCTGCGCACAAACTGGATGTCATGGCTTACCAGACAGACTGTTCCGCTGTACCCCTTTATGGCTTTTTCCAGGGTGTCTCGTCCCTCCAGATCAAGATGGGTTGTGGGTTCATCCAGCAGCATGAAGTTGGGCGGATTGAGAAAGAGCCTCAGAAAGGCTAGCCGTATTTTTTCTCCGCCACTGAGAATTCCAGTCTGTTTATGAATGTCATCTGCACCGAATCCGAAACCGGCCAGATTGCTCCGCAGCATTTTATCTGTTGCTCCGGGAGCGCTTCTTTTAGCGCATTCATATACGGTTATCTCCGGCGGAATTGTTTCAGAAAACTCCTGAGACAAATATCCAGCTGTTACTTTGTGGCCAGTCACCGCACTGCCTGAAGTCGGCTGTCGCGTACCGGCCATCAATCGCAGCAGAGTGGTTTTTCCCATGCCGTTGAAGCCTACGACGGCAGTTTTTTCGCCCCTGCCTATACTGAGATTCACATCGGATAAGATTTGGCGATTTCCGTCGTAGGAGAAATCCAGATTCTCCATACGGAAGATTTCGCTTCCCGCATGAGGTGGTTCGGGAATACGCAGATGACCTGCCGCCAGTGAGCGTTTAGGCAGTCTGATTTCTTCGTTTTCAAGTTTTTCAAGCATTTTCATCCGACTCTGAGCCTGGCTGGATTTGGTTGCCTTTGATTTGAAGCGTTCTACAAAACGTTCCAGCTGTTCCTTACGGCGATCCTGGTTCTGTTTTGCGGACAGCAGGTTTTCGAGGCGTATATCCCTTTCACGCAGGTAATAGTCGAGGTCGCCGTTGTAGCGGGTGGCTGTGTTGGCATCAACCTCGACTGTTATCGATGTAAGTGTGCGTAGCAGATAACGGTCGTGTGATATGAGAATGAGGGTGCCGTCATATATTTTCAGAAAGCGCTGTAGCCAGTCCACTGCCGGCAGATCAAGATAATTGGATGGTTCATCCAGCAGCAGCAGATCGGGGTGGGACGCCAGCACACGTGAAAGCTCGGCCCGCATTCTCCAGCCGCCGCTGAAGCTGACGAACGGCTTTTCAAAGTCTCCGGTATTAAAACCCAGCCCTCCCAGTGCTGCTTTCACCCTTGCTTCTACCCGGTATCCGCCCAGGTGCTCGAATTCAGTCTGAAGTCCGCCTATCTGCCGCAGAAGCGATTTTTTACGGATTTCGTCGGATGTTTCGGCAAGTTCAAGTTCAAGAGCATGGATTTTTTCCTCCATCTCAAATATACCCGGTATGCCGCGAAGTGAGTATTCCAGCAGCGTTTCGTTTTCGCTGTCAGCTTTGAGATGCTGGCGTATATAGCCGATACGGGGTGATTCTTCAATGATCAGCCTGCCCTTGTCCGGTTCAGCCTCTTCCATTATAAGTCTGAGAAGGGTGGATTTACCCGATCCGTTAGGACCTGTAATGCCGATGCGCTCCCCTTTGTTAACCCGGAAACTGACGTTTGAGAGCACCTCCTGGATGCCGTAGCGTACGCTTATGTCTTTGAATTCTATCATGCTGAAACAGCTGTCTCTCTATGGTTTGTAAGTATAAACGGGCCCGGCATTATAATAATTTGTACTTGACCGTTTACCTCTTGCGTTTTACATCATACCGCAGGCTGAAGCCTGCCCTGCTGACTCATTCCGCAATTGCCGAAGCACAGCGGCTGCAGCGACTTTTTCTGTCTGTCATCAACCTGTCTGTTTTTCTAATCTTTCTCCGCCACGATCGTACGCATGGAGGGATGGTTAAGCAAACGGTTGTATTCAAGCAGGGCGGGATAAAGTTCAGGAGGAATTTCTCCGCTTGAGAGTCTGATGTCTCTCTGTATTCTGACGATCGTACGTCCGTTATCGCAACGGAAACTGCTTGTATCAAAGTTCATTGATCCTGTACCGCAGGGCAGCTGCCATTCTTTGCTCTCCGGCATGATGACTGTTCTGCTGTAGTCTTCGGGCAGTGTGATTGAATATACAAGCTTTGAGGTGGAGTCAGTGCTGAGAAATAGAGGATTGCTACGTGTGTCGTCGCTCGCCGGAAAGATATTTCCGGAGATGAAAGGAATACTCAAAGTCAGAATACCGTTTTCAATGACGGCATAATCAGTCGCTTTGACGCTGTAAGTCAGATAACCCGGAAAAGAGTCGCAGTGTGTTTCCATGGGGGTGATTGCTTCGGCTGAACGGGCTACCTTGTCGATAATCTCCATATAGCGGCGCCTGCGATCCTCCGGCAGAATTTCTTTATAACGTTTGCGGAAGGGCCCGTATTTTGTGCCGTAGAAGTAGTTTGTTGTTGTTATGACAGCTGTTCCTTCTGAATCGATTTCTATGGAAACCGATTTTTCAGTACGGGTGCGTTTGTCCTCCGGTATTTCGACATAGGCTGTCATACCTTCCATATCCAGAAAGGGGGCGTTGTGAAAATGGGAAACACCCATCTCCGTGTACTGATCTCCGTCGTTGAGATAGTATGTGAGACTCCCGCTGTTCACCTTGACCAGCGGATTTTTGAAGAAATCCGGCTGTGGAATATCTATATCCGGTTGAAATGATTCCGGATAACGGGTGCGGTTGGATGCCGCCAAGATGATCTCCGGGTCAAACCCTGCTTTTGTCAGCATTGCAGATAGCAGGACGGCACGGTCGAGTTTGTTGCCGTATTCATCTTCGAGCGTTGTATCAGCATCCGAAACCGAGTTCAGGGGCAGCTTGAGAAAAGACGGTCCCGCTATACGTATGTTACGCAGCACATAATTGCGGATAGTCAGAATCTTATTATAGGAACTGTCTGCTTTCTCTGTAATCACACTGCTTCGTTTTCCTGCCATAGTACTCTTGTTCAATGCGGCATTTATGCTTTTTTTCATGGAAGCGGTATAATCTTTCCAGTTTCCGAATGAGATGAACACCTGCGGGTGATCAAAATGACGCGGAGGTGTGTGTTTTTCAGATTCAAGCAGTGGCGGATTGTCTGAACTCCAGCACATTGATATGGTGTCGGAGTTGGTAACTGTCGAGCATCTGACATAACCTTCCAGATTGTAATTGCGGATTGCGGCTTTCATTTCTTTCGGCCAGCTGATTTCAAAACTCTCGTCAGCACTTGGTGATGTTCCGCCGAAGGCGACAGATCCCGCATAGAAGACGGCGTTTGTCCGCATACGTTTTGTTTCAACCGTGATTACACTTCCCGGTTCAACTCCCGGCAGGTTGACTATCAGTTTCTTCTCCGCCGGGTAACGCGGAGCCGATGCTGTCCATCCTGCATCCATCAGGTTTATCTCTTTGTCTGTTATATTGAAAACCCTGCCGTTTGTATTGGATACCGTGGCGGACAGCACTTCGATATTCTCCCATGCCGGGTTGAAACTGAATTTCAGTTCGGAGTTTTTTTTCTTGCCGGCATAGCTGAGTATGCGTTTGCTCCACTTTGCAGTTGTTGTCCAGCAGTGCGGATTGTGAAGCACTGTCCTTTTTCTGCTGAACAGAGTTTCATGGTCGTGCTGCTGCTTTCTGTCACTGACAAACAGCGGCCTTTTGCGACTCTCAGCTTCAATCGCCCGGAGATTCTTTTTCAGTACAGAATATTCCTCAGGAGAAAATTCCGGAACCTTGATTTTCTGCTCGACTGTTGCTGAAATACAATCTTCGCTGAATTCATGTCTGAGAGAAAAACACAGTTCTGACTGATCAATTGCGAAAGGCCCGGGAATGCTGTAAGGCTGTTTGAACCGTTTGGATATATCCAGAGTGACTTTTTCTTTCACTCCGCAGGGTATATCGGTTTTCATGGGGTATCTGCGTTTATCCAATCCGGTTGTCTCGATAACAAAATTTATATATCCGACCGACGGACTCAGCCACGGTATGATCAGCATTTCGAGGTCTTCTCCTTTAAGCGGGTAGTCTCTGATACGGCTGATCAGTTTCACTGAGAGAGGTTTGGCTGTATCCTGCAGGTTTTCCGGGCTGATTGTGCATTCAAGCACTTCAGCCCCCGCAAGACGTTTTTTGAGGGCTGCCTCGAAAAATCTGCGTTGTTGCTCTTTTCTGTTTCTCAGAAAAAATCCGCGATATGCATTATCGTTTATGCCGCCGAATTTCATGCTGGTTTTTAAAAGCAAATTGCCATTTGCATCCAGACTGCCTTCAGAACTGATTCCCATCATGTTCTTTTCAGCCGGATATACTTCGGAAGTCAGCAGGGTTTCGCCCTTTTCCCGCGCCACCAGATAACTGCGGTTGCACAGGTAGGCGGGAAAAAGCTCTTTTGTGTTTTCATCGGTCGCATCCATCAGTATATATCCGCCGTCCGGATCGGCAGCTGCGGTGATTGCATGATTGAAGTAGGGAACAGGAACATCCGGATCCATTCTGGCTCCGGCGTGAATTAGCACTGGATAGGCGGGTATGCCGGCCAGCCGCAGCATTACTGTCAGAAGCGCTGCTTTGTCGCGGCATACCCCGTAGCGGTTGTTAAAAGTCATATCCACCGGATGTGGTTCATATCCGGGGGCTTCATCTTCTGTGGTTATGCCCATATAGCGTATGTTCTGTGAAACAAACTTGAATATGGCGCGGATTTTGTCATGGAAGCCGGTTATACCCCGGGTCAGCTCATCGACTTTTGCCTCCATCTCCGGGGTGGTGCGACTCATAGGTTCCCGGCAGAGTTCCCAATACCAGCGGGAGACGGTTTCCCAGTCCCGGACGGTACTCAGTAGCAGACGCTGCACCTGTGTGTGCAGGGGCGGCATATCCGGTTCAGGGAACATACGGGGAACATTTCTGACTTTCCAGAGATGACGGGTGCGGCCTTCGGTGAGCTTTTCCGATGAATACGTAACGGTGTCTTTCACCGGTGCGCGTATGAGTCTGTGTGTTATGGGAAGTTCCGGCGGTTCTATGATTTCATAGTCCAGTTTGACGATGGGGGAATCGTACTCGAAAACAGAGTAGTCGGCCCAGGTTCCTTTCATGCGCGGTTTGTGATTGATACGGCAATAGATGATGTGGCAGATGTCACCGATTTCAATTCCCGGGGTTGAAAGTACCAGAACTTTGTTATTCGGATCATAAATGTTCATGTTCATCTGGCTCTGTTCCGTCATGACTTTTGTGTATTTCCGTGTGTCAATCGGAATTGTCTTGCCGTCAGGTTTGATAATTTCCGCTCTGTAAACGAAAGAGGTTGAGTAGCAGACGTTAAAAGGAAATGTATGTGATGTGTTTTCGCGCCGTCCTTTTTCCGTTAGAATCTTTGTGTAGTCATCATCCCAGTAAACTGATGTCCCATCGTTGCTGTATTCTTCCAGGACATGATCATCCACCAGAATACGGTCGGCGTTCGGAAACTTTTCCGGTGTCAGTTTTTTTGCTGCTGAAACTACCGCTTCCTTTTTCAGAAGAAATCCCTTCGGAGGAAAATGAACTGATCCGGCGAAAAGAGTGCAGCAGGTAAGTGTGATTGTAAGCAAAAGACTTTTTGTTCTGAGCATAGTATTTATGTCCTTAACTGAATATAAACAGGAGCATATATTTAACCAGATTCCGTTTGTTTTCTCAAGCAAAGTGATGCGGCATGCAGTGATATGGGCGCATCTGCGAATCGGTGCACGGCGGGGTTACGGACCCCGCCCTACAGTAAAAATGCATTGGAACTGTAGCCGAGGTCCTTGACCTCGGAAGATGTATGATGCAAATTGCCGTAAATTTGACGATTTGCACCGATTTGCCTGCACTCCTACTCTTGGCATGTCGAGGTTACGTGCATATCTGGTGGAAAGGTAGTCGGGATGTAAATCATGGACTACGAGCTGTGGTTCTATCTGAAACAACTGCTTAAAGA
>JAWOEI010000049.1:0-15883 GCA_046482825.1 Kiritimatiellia bacterium | reverse complement strand
TCTTCCGTTGAAGTAAAAGGACTTACGAGAATGGCGGCGTGAAAAACGCGCACAAAAAACAACAAGTTGAATGATTGTAGTACGAAAAATCAGATGGATTCCTTTTTCTCTTTATTCCTATGCAACGCATAGCGTTGTTGACTAAACCAGCGGTGCATATCACCCAACTGTTCAATACATGAAAAGCCATTTGCATATCACAGAGGCTCAGTTTGGTTCCCTGCCTGTCGGCAGACAGGCGGCTCTGCTGGTTTAGTATGCTCTAAAAGAAAAAACCATGAGTTTGCATAAGCGGCCTGATTTTTATACTTGTTGAAACAGTTGTTTTTTTGCAATATACGAAGCTGGAAAAACCAAGGAGAAGTTTTAATGGCACAGAATATCGTTGAAAAAATACTTAGCGCGCACAGGGTGTCCGGTGATCTGACTCCGGGCAGTGAAACAGCCATCCGTATTGATCAGACTCTTACTCAGGATGCTACCGGAACCATGGCGTATCTGCAGTTTGAAAGTATGGGGCTTGACAGAGTTAAAGCGGATCTGGCTGTCAGTTATGTGGACCACAACACGATTCAGGTAGGCTTTGAAAATGCAGATGATCATGCCTATCTCAAGAGTGTGGCCAGGCGTTACGGCATTGTTTTCTCGCGCTCCGGCAACGGTATCTGTCATCAGTTGAATCTTGAACGCTTCGGTAAACCGGGGGCGACCTTGCTCGGCAGCGATTCACATACACCGACAGGCGGAGGAATAGGAATGTTCGCTGTCGGTGCCGGCGGAATTGACGTAGCTGTCGCGATGGGCGGGGGCCCCTTCTATCTCACAACACCTGAGGTTACACTTGTTAAACTTACCGGCAGGCTTCAGCCGGGGGTTTCCGCCAAGGATGTCATTCTGAAGGTTCTGTCTGTATATGGAACCAACGGAAATGTGGGGCGCGTGCTTGAGTATGGCGGACCGGGGGTGAAAACTCTTGGAGTGCCTGCGCGTGCCACTATCACCAATATGGGGGCTGAGCTCGGTGTGACTACATCGGTTTTTCCCAGCGATGAAATTACCCGCCGGTTTCTCAAAGCCCAGGAACGCGAAGATGTCTGGTCCGAGCTGCTTCCGGATGAGGGGGCGGAATACGATCAGGTTCTTGAAATCAACCTGAGTGAACTTGAACCGTTGGCAGCATGTCCTCATTCTCCCGGCAATATCGCGACAATAGCTTCGCTGGCCGGAAAAAAAGTTAATCAGGTGCTTATTGGATCCTGTACAAATTCCTCCTACCGTGATCTGAAAACGGTTGCCCTTATGCTGAGAGGCAGAAAAATCCATCCTGATGTAGAAGTGGGAATAGCTCCCGGTTCGCGGCAGGTTGTTGAAATGCTCGGTCAGGAAGGGCTCTTGTCAGATCTGGTATCAGCTGGCGTCCGCATACTTGAGAACGCATGCGGCTTCTGTATAGGTAATCACATGTCACCGGGAAGCGATGGTGTAAGTCTGCGTACCAGTAACCGAAACTTCGAAGGACGCAGCGGAACTATGTCGGCCCAGGTTTATCTTGTCAGTCCTGAGAGTGCTGCCGCCGCCGCGTTGACCGGAGAGTTTGTTGATGCACGCACTATGGATGTTCTGCCGCCGGAGGTAGCAGAACCGGAACATTTTGCCATCGACGATTCCATGTTCCTTTTCAGAGCAACCGCCGGAAAAGGCATTCCTGACACCGTGGTTGCGCGTGGTCCTAATATCAGCGAGGTGCCCTCAGGCAAGCCTTTGGCGGAAAAATTGGATGGTGTTGCGGTTATCAAAGTGGGAGATGATATTACAACCGATCACATCATGCCGGCCGGTGCGCGATTGAAGTATCGTTCGAATGTGCCGCGGTATTCCCGGTGTGTGTTTGAGAATGTCGATGCGAATTTTTATGATAACGCCAGTGCGAATCTAGATAAAGGACTGGATAATATTATTGTCGCGGGCCTCAGTTACGGACAGGGTTCCAGCCGTGAACATGCTGCGCTGTGCCCTATGTATCTTGGAGTCAAGGCAGTGATAGCCAGGAGTATTGAGCGTATTCACTGCGCCAACCTGATCAATTTCGGCATTGTCCCTTTTACGTTTGAGGATGAAAAAGATTACGGTCTGATTAATAAGAACGACAGGCTCCAGATTGACAGTCTCAGGGATACGATCAAGGGTGACGGACGGGCGGTTGTCCGCAATGTTGCTAAAGAGACAAGTTTCAATGTGCATGTAAATCTCAGTGAACGCCAGAAAACAATTCTTCTTCATGGTGGCCTCCTGGCGGCTGTGGCAGCCGATGCGCTGTAAGGGGGCTTGGAGAGATTATAAATTTTTTAGGGGTCAGTTCCTTCACCAAAAAGCCTGACGTTATTTTTATCTGTTTTTACGTAAAAGCGGTTGACCGGCCTTTGTAAGCGCCTTATAATAAATGCCTATGAACGAGAGTGGCGAAAAAAATAACAAACCTGATTCTGAACCTCGTGAAAAAGCGGACACCGGTGGATTGGAGAATATTTCTCTTGATCTGGATTTTGCTCCCAGCTGGGCGCGGACTTCACCGGAAGAGCACCTGAAGAAAGTGAAGAACGCTCGTTTTGAAAGTGGTCATGACTCATACGGCCGACGTGACAAGCGCTATTCCGGCCGTCGTGATAACTGGCGTGATAATCGCAATGATCGTTTCAGCCAGCGGAATCGTGACAATAAAAGCGGTAGCCGTAAATTCATGAAACGTCGTGATGGCGAGCGTGATGATTTCCGCAAACCTAATCCGCGTGTGGGTGAAGCCGGTGCTCCGGCACTGTCCGAAAGCCATACAGTCAGTTCCGGCGGAGCGCCTGGATTTGACAGCAGAGGTTCAAACCGTGGTGCGGGAGATCACGGAAGGTACCGCGGTCGTTCCCGCTCTGAACATCCGCCGCTGCCCTTAGAGATACGTGTTCTTCCTGAACAGAAAGCTCTCGGAGGTGTCATTCGCCGGATTCAGTCCTCTCACCGTGCTTTTCCCCTGCGGGACATCGCCTGGCTGTTTCTTGACAAACCTGCGTCCTGTCTTATCCGCATTGCTCAGCAGAAGGATAATACCGTACCGCTCTATCAATGTAAAGTCTGCGGGATGCCAGCGCTGAGCGAAGAGAAAATCCAGGAACATCTGGTTAATCGGCATCTGGACGATTTTTTTGATGTGGAAGAGGTGGAATGTGATCCGCCCGGAGGACAGTTTGTATGCGTTATGCGTTGCGGCATTACCGGTGAACTTCTCGGGCCGCCCAATCATCATAGCTATAATGCCAAGGTGCATGAAATGCTACGCTCCAGATTTCCCAATATGTCCGAAGAATCCTATCGTCGTAAAATTGAGAGCGTGCGGGATCCCGAAGTGATTGAGGAGTGGCGTCAGTCCTGCACAAGAAAAAAAATCTACAGACGTAAAACTGTGGAAGTATCAGCTACCTTAAACAGTTCTGAGAAGACGGCGTCTTCGAATGGGGAACAACCGGCTGTAAATCAGGTTCCACCCGCTGATGCCGCGCAGCATGATGAGACTGCACCTGTTCAGGCGGAAGCCTCACCTGAGGCGTCTGTGGAAACGGATGCCGTATCACCGGTTACTGAAGCCGGTATTGCAGCTGAAGACAGGGAAATGAAAGCTCCGCCCATGGAACGTGATGTTGCCGAGATGGTTTTCAGGCGTGAAATTCTTCCGGATAAGTATGCATCTGTCAAGCACCTGGTGTGTGTTTCCTCCATAGCTATGCAGACTCCCGACAAAGAACTTTATTTTGCGATAAAGAATATGATTCAGAAGGAGCGTCGTTTTCCGACATCTCTGTTTTTTGCTCTGCGCGGAGCGTTCCGCCACAGAAAACTCCATATGTTCCGCGCTAATGAGGCGAAAGGTCCGGATTTTGTAATCCAGAAAAAACCCGTTGAGCTCGATCCATCCCATGCTGTTGATATGGTCAAGGACATAATCGCTTATATTCATGATCATCCGGCTTGCACAAAAACCGAAATGATACGCGCACTGGCTGGCAACGATGAAGCCGCGATCAAGGAAGTGCTCGGACAGTTGATGTGGCTGATTGAAAAAAGTAATGTCATTGAATATTATAATGATGTTCTCAGTGTGCCGCTGGAACATCCTGCTTTCCGATTGCTACCCGGTGAAAAGAAAGGGGGAGGCAGGCGAAGTGAGTCTGTTGCCGCCAAGGCTGTGACCGATGGCGATAAAAAACCGGTCTCCTCCGGAAAAAGCGCCGCACCGGAAATTGCACCGGAAACTGAAGCGCCGCAAGATGAAAAGAGCGGCGGGAAACCTGCACCGGAAACTGAAGCGCCGCAAGATGAAAAGAGCGGCGGGGAACCTGTACCGGAAGGCAACGGAAAAAAGACGGAATAAATCGGAGAACGGTTTTTTCCGTATTGGTAAATGTAAACCGTTATGTTTTATCCGTTGTCAGTGTTATTGACTTTGCAGATTTTCAGACAGAGTTTGAAAATCTGACGGTTCTGCCTTCTATTCTGAGTTGTTTTTCTGAAAGAAGTCTCAGAGCGTCAGGGTATGCTATGTGTTCTTCCTGCTGAATGCGCGCGTGCAGTGTTTCGTAGGTATCGTCGTTGAATACCGGCACTGAACGCTGAATAATAACAGGTCCTGTGTCCGTTCCCTCATCCACAAAGTGTACTGTGCAACCAGCCACCTTTGTGCCGTAATCAAGAGCCTGTTTCCAGGCGTCAAGACCGGGAAAAGCAGGCAGCAATGCGGGGTGTATGTTGAGAATGCGCCCTGGAAAAGCCTGCAGAAGTTCCGGTTTGATTATACGCATAAAGCCAGCCAGGACAATAGTGTCAATTTCGTGTTCTCTGAGAATATTTATACAGCGTTGCTGCGCCTCTCCGTCAAGTTTGGTTCTGTAAGGGGCACAGTCGAGCCATTGGGCGGGTATATTGTGTTTTGCGGCACGTTTAAGAATGCCAGCATTGCGTACATCGGAAATAACAATCTTAACCGTCGCATTCAGTGTGCCAGCTTCTATGGCGTTAATAATTGACTGCATATTTGATCCGGAGCCAGATCCCAGAATGCCTACTTTCAGGGTGTCTTCACCTTTGTCCTTCATTATCCAACCTTTTCCGTTCAGCGTTCCGCATCTTGTCCAGTCATCCGGACTTTTCCGATAAAATCCGATTTCAATATGCGGTTTATACACAAAACAACAAGCTCCTCCTTGAACACAGAAATTACGCTGCTGTTTTCAAGGAAGAGATTCAAGCTGTTTTCAGAACATAAACTTAGTTGCTAAGAGCATTGTCCAGCTTTTTGCCCATGTCTTTCTGAGCTGCCGCGGCATCTTTCTGAGCTGAATCAGCCGCATCCTGAAGTTTTTCTTCAGTTGTTTTTTCTTTGCAACCGCAGATTGCAAGTGAAGCAACAGCTAACAATGTAACGAATAACATTTTTTTCATGACATTTATCCTTTATGGGATGTTTGTTTTATTACATGCTACAACACACGTTGTAACACATTTGTAACTAACAGACCCGTCCGCAGGATCCGGGAATCCGGGTTTCAGATCGCAGTGACCCAGTTTTGAAAATTGTTCACCTTTCACCGGCGAATTATATCCGTTCGGCTTAAGTCGTTCGTCTGAAGCCGGAAAATATGGAGTCCTGACCCTTCAAGGCGTGTCTCTGTCGCAGATTATATATCGTTAGACTCTTCAATGCAATAATAAAGTGGTTGTTGCCGTGATCTCATTCTTTATTGGTGATTACAGCTTTGATACGACGTACACCGGCAGAGGATGATTCCTCCTTTTTTATTTTGAAACCGCCCAGTTCACCGGTGTTTTCAGCATGCGGACCGCCACATACTTCCATGCTGAAATCACCTATTGTATAAACTTTGACTTGTTCTCCGTATTTGGAGGAGAACAAGGCGGTAGCCCCTTTGTTTCTGGCTTCTTCGATGGACATTGTTTCTACGGTGATCGGCAGGTTGCGTTTGATCTGTTCATTAACCAGATCTTCCACCTGTTTTTTCTCTTCAGGAGTCATTTTTGCGGGATGTGAAAAGTCAAAACGCAGTCTTTCGGATGTTATATTGGAGCCCTTCTGTTTGACATGTTCACCCAGAACTGTCTGCAGGGCCTTGTGCAGCAGATGTGTGGCGGTATGCAGACGGGTGGTAACAACAGTGTTGTCAGCCAGGCCTCCTTTGAAACCGGCACTGCCAGCTTTAGACAACTCCTGGTGTTTTCTGAACGCCTTTTCGTATCCGGCCCTGTCAATGACGAGTCCTTTTTCTTGTGCCAGTTCCTCGGTAAACTCCAGCGGGAATCCGTAAGTGTCGTAAAGTTTGAAAGCGGTGCGGCCGGGTAGAGTTGTCTGTCCGTGATTACTGAGTGTATCGGCCACTTTGTTGAATTCCCGCTGTCCGGCGTTGAGTGTTTTTTCAAAACGTCTTTCTTCTGCAGTAAGTTCTTCAATGATGGTTTTACGGTTGTCTTCAAGTTCCTGATATACGTGTCTGTAGCTGTTTATGATTATGGCGGAAAGTATGTCTGTGTAACCTTCGGCAATACCGAGCATTTTTGCATAACGCACTGAACGGCGTATCAGCCTGCGCAAAACGTAGTTTGCGCCGAGGTTGCCCGGCTTGAGACCTCCTTTAGGATCTCCGAGGATAAAGACAGCTGTACGCATATGGTCGGCAATTATGCGTTCGGCGCGTATTTTCTGTTCTTCATCTTCGGGTTGGACAGATGATAATTCACGGATTTTTTCCATGAGAGGTGCAAACAGCTCGGTTTCGTAAACGGTTTCATAACCGTTCATCATGCAGATGGTGCGTTCAACCCCCATGCCTGTGTCCACATTATGCTGCTTGAGAGGTTCATACATGCCTTCCGCAGTTTTGTTGTACTGCATAAAGACATCATTCCAGATTTCAATGTACTTGCCGCAGTGGCATCCCGGAGCGCATTTGTCGCCGCATTTCTCTTTGCCGGTATCGATGAACATTTCTGTGTCAGGCCCGCAGGGGCCTGTCGCTGCCGCAGGTCCCCACCAGTTGTCAGAGCGCGGAAGCGGGTAAATCCGCTCGTCAGGAATACCCAGAGATTTCCATATTGATATGGATTCATCATCGCGTGGAATTCCTTCCTCGCCCGCAAACACAGTGACACTGATCTGTTCTGCTGAAAAACCCAGTTCCTGTGTCAGAAATTCAAAAGACCATGTGATCGCCTCTTTTTTGAAATATTCACCCAGAGACCAGTTGCCCAGCATTTCAAAGAAAGTGAGATGACAAGTGTCGCCCACAGCGTCAATATCACCTGTGCGCACACATTTCTGTACGTTAGTTAACCGTCTGCCTGCCGGGTGCGGTTCACCCAGCAGGTAGGGTACCAGCGGGTGCATTCCGGCTGTGGTGAAAAGCACAGTGGGGTCGTTCTCGGGTATTAGAGACCCGCCTGAAATAATGGAATGACCTCTGGATTTAAAAAAACTGAGGTATTTATCGCGAAGTTGATCAGCTGTAATTTTCATTTGATGGAAATCAGGGGGTTAAAGGGCTTAGGTTGCAGACAAAAAGCGGATTCTGTATCAGTCGGTGCCGATGAAAATATTTATTTGCCAGCAGAGCTGGCCGGAACCTGATTAATCATTTCTATGATTTTCTCGCATACATCCGGGTTGTTTCTCAGAAATTCGGTAGCCGCAATAGCGCCTTGTCCTATCTGTTCGGATTCAAAACTGTACCATGATCCGCGTTTCATTACAATATTGCGCGCGAGGGCGGCGTCCAGTACCGAACCTTCCCAGGAAATGCCGCGGGAGTAAAGAATATCAAATTCCGCTTCGGTAAAGGGCGGTGCAACCTTGTTTTTAACAACTTTCACTCTTGTCCGGTTGCCGATAACCGTGCCCGAGGGATCTTTAATGGCTCCTATACGCTGCACATTCAGGCGCACGGATGTATAGAATTTCAAAGCTTTGCCGCCAGGTGTTGTTTCCGGGTTGCCGAACATTACGCCTATCTTCTGGCGGGTCTGGTTTGTGAAAAGACATAGGGTTTTTGTCTGGGATATAGAGCTGGTAAGTTTCCGCATTGCCTGGGACATGAGGCGTGCCTGGAGTCCCATATGGGAATCACCCATGTTGCCGTTGATTTCGGCCTGCGGTGTCAGGGCTGCCACAGAGTCAACCACCACCACATCCAAAGCACTGCTTTTCACCAGCTGTTCAGTGATTGTGAGCGCTTCTTCACCGGAGTTAGGCTGGGAGACAAGCAGGTCATCAAGATTCACCCCTATACGCCGGGCGTAATTAGGGTCCATCGCATGCTCAGCATCCACAAAGGCGGCCATGCCGCCGGTTTTCTGCGCATTGGCGATGACATGCAGGGCCAGAGTAGTCTTGCCGGACGATTCCTGTCCGTAAACCTCTACAACCCGGCCGCGAGGCAGTCCGCCGGTACCCAGCGCAAGATTCAGAGAGAATGAACCGGTTGATATTACATCAATATTTTTGTTCGCGGATTCATCACCCATACGCATTATAGCGGCATCCCCGAATTCCTTGCGTATCTGACTCAAAACAGCGTCAAGCTGGGTGTTGTTCTTTTTCTTTTCGGCCATTTTACTCTCCTTGAATTATTGCAGTAAATTTGACCGTTATGTTAACAGATGTCATCTGTTTTTGGGAGAGTATTCTTTGATTTTTCACCGTTTTTGTAAAGTCTTGTTGTGGGATACGCCAAGTCTATATCCTCGGCTTCTGAAAAGGCGTCAAGGATGGCTTCCCATATATCCTGCTCTGTGGAACGGCGCTTACGCGGCTTGACGAGATAACGGATCGTGAGCAGTACTCCGCTGGCTCTTACGGATGTATATATTATCGGGGTAAGCGTGTTGTAGAAAATAAGATATTTTTCCGCAGCCTGGCGAATTTGCTGTTGAGCTCCGTCTGAAAGATATTCAGCCTTTTCACGTGCAATCCTGCCGAGAATCTTCTTAGCCTTTTTCCAGTTGCTCTCAAATGTAATCAAGACCGGTATTTCATTCCAGATATGATCAAAGCCTATCTGATAATTACTCAAAGATTCGCGCAGAACTTTGGAGTTCGGCACGTGCACAATTCGTCCTGTGCTCTGATCGGCATCCACCCAGTTGCCTATCTCTATCAAGCTGAATTCAAACATCCGTATGTCAATGACATCGCCAGCTGTTGTTCCGATCTGAATACGATCGCCTACTTTAAACGGTTTGCGCGTGATGATGAACAGCCAGCCTGCGATATTGGCGACGGTATCATGCAGAGCGATGGCCAGACCGGCACTGGCCAGTCCCAGAAAGGTTGTCAGCGACTGTATGCCTGATATCCAGATATGTCCGATAAGAACAACAATCAATACCGAGTAAACGTAAAGCACGATACGGTTTAAATGATATTTACGTTTCGGATCATCTATTTTTTTGCGGATTATGCGGTTGGCTGCCAACTTACATAGAAGGAGTATCAGAAATATAGCAACAGAGAGTTCGATTTTGCTAAGCAAGGCTGGACTTACCTGGAGATATTCAAATATGGGTTTCACTGGTATATCCGTCCGTTGTGTCTGATCCATCCACCGCTGGTTGTATCTGTTTCGACAATCTCTCCGCCCCTGCGGGTGTAATTATAGATGCCGTCAAATGATATTCTGTCACCGATTTCAAGCGGTATTTCTTTTTTATTTTTCACTGCATGTTTTACTTCCAGCAGCTGGCCGGATTTAAGTGAAACAATAAACCTCAGAGATTTTCTGGCATGAAACTGGCTGGGCAGAATTTTCACAATTTTTCCCGAACCTCTGACCGGGACATTACGTTTTCTGTTTTCAAAAGCGCTGCGAAAATAATCATCATCTTTATAAGTTTTACCTGATTGCGTGACAACTTGTTGTTTTTCTCTGAGATTAAAAAGGCTGCTACGCCGGATTTTTTTCAGATGAGTCGATACATAGGGTACATCAAAATTCATGCAGAGAAAATAAAAACCGCTTAAAAACAGAATAAATATCAGAAGTTTTTTCATTTTACGTCTTAATTCTTATCATAACGTGGTGACTTATCTGCAAGAAATGGCGTAGCTATTTCCTGCCGGATGCATTTTCCTGTGTGCCATTCAACAGTTTTTTGATCTGCTCCGCAACTTGTTTACTCTGCAGGTCAATTGCCGTTTTTTTGTAGTGATACGGATCTTTGTAATACTCCGGATGATCCTTCGAAACAGAATGCAGATCATTGATTCCGGCACCGTACATCTTTCCCAATTTCCGGACAATTTTATTCCGTTCATCTATGCGGGGGTTGAGATTATTCCTGCTACTTTCCGGATTCAGCGGAGTTGATAAGGCCAGGACGATTTTCGAGGACGGCGACACTTTCCGGATATACTTCAGTACTTTCTCATATCCGCCCTTATACTCTTCCTCTGTGTACCCAGTGCCGTGAAGACCATTGTTGAAGTGTATTATATCATATTTGTACTGCGTAAACATCGCTTGCAACTGTACATGAAATGCCGGATCGGCGACACAGGCAGATGTGCTGAATCTGCAACAATAGGCTTGTCCTTTCAGAAGCTTGCACACCGATTTGTAATACCCTCTGCTTATCGAATCACCTGCCAGGAGAATGCGGGGTTTGTCGGTTTTCGTAGCAGAAGGAATCCATATATCGCACCATTCAATATTTTCCCTTTGGATTTTCTGTCCCGGGGCGGAATTTTTTTCTCCTGACAGCGCAAAGCTGACCATTGTCAGTACGAGTGATGTGATGGTTAGTTTCTTCATGTTTTTTTCCTTTTCGTTGCGGTGAAACTTTTAGGTGAATGTATGCGCCGAGTATAAGTGCAAACTAACCTAGTTTAAGTGCGTAGTATGTAAATGATTATAAGTATAACTAAACTATTGGATAAAGGCAACGGTAGATCGGGATGCTACAGATAAAAAAATGGCCCGCCACATTGCATAGAATCAGCAATGCGGCGGGCCTGTATCTTTTATCCGTTTACAGTGATTTTGTAATTATTGGGGCGTAGCCTGCATCATCTGCTGAAGCTGCATGCGAAGCTTTTCCCGTTTGCGCTGAATATTTTCCAACTTGCGTTCCAGTGACTGAGCTTCCGGATTCAGCTCGCTCATGGCTTTTGAACGGGTCTGCTCAAATACCTGTTGTTTCGCAATAACCTCCTCATTCTTCCGCGCTTTTTCCTGTGCTTCCTGAAGCTTTTCCACCTCGGCATTGAATCGCTGTGTCAGCTTTTGCCGTGCCGCTTCATCTGTATTTGAGTCCTGCAGTTTTTTCTGCCAGTCCCGGAGCTTCTGCATTTCCGCTTCGCTTGGATATCCATACTCGGAAAGCTTCTCTTTGTAGATGTTCATCAGGTCGGTGTGCAGCTTTTTTATCTCGGGATTATTTTCCTGCGCTTCGCGGGCTATTGCGCTGATTTCTTCCTGAAGCGTGTTTGCTTGTTCCTGCAAAGTGTTCATTTCCTCCAGGAGTTGTTTTCTTTTGCCGTCAATTTGTGGCTGTTGCGGCTGTGCAGATTGCTGCTGCGCAGTTTGCGGCTGCATTTGCGCCCATGCCGGGTGCATGGTAATAATGCATCCTCCTGCGATCATTCCCATCATCAATACTGTGTTCTTATTCATCAGTCTGTCCCTCTCGTTTTATTTGTTTTGTAATTTCAGGCCCATTACCTTTTTTCCGGTAACTACCGATTTGCATTTTGCTTCTATGGCACAAACTATGCCATTAAGATTTAGCCGCAGAAACCGTAATCTGTAACCCCTTGTTAATACACGTCTTATGCGTTTTTTTGTTATCTTAATAGATAGTTGGAACTTGACGCAACAGGAAAAATATGTATCACTATGACACATGCGCCGTAATTGTGATGACGAAAGCATCAGGTGCTGAAGGAGGATAATGATAAACAGAATGAAAATGATTGGCCGCTGGCGGCCGAGTTTAAGAACGTCTCTTGTGCTTTATGTGCTGACACCGCTCGGCGTAGCAATGGTGCTGACAGGATATTTTGCGCTGAAGCACTGGGAGCATCAGGTTGAATCGCGTATGCAGAGCGATTTGGAGATGGTGGCCCGGGCCATTCAACTGCCGCTTAGTCATGCCGTGGAGCGCAATCGGCAAGGCGGTGTTGAGCAGAGTCTGAAGTCCGCAATTTCTATGGACAGCGTGTACAGTGCCTATACTTATGACCTGGAAGGTGAGCGGATTGCTTCAGCGGGCAGGGAGGATCCTGATCCTCAGCGCGAAAAGCTCACAACACTTGCAACCGAAGGCAGGCGTATAGGGGAATACGGGCATGTAGGAGAACGTCGCGTTTATTCTTATTTTGTTCCTCTCGTTGATTCCCGTAATCAGACTGCCGGCCTGTTGCAGTTGACACGTCGCGAAAGGGATTTCCGTAACTACATTGCTGTTGTGCGGAAACATGCTACCCTGTGGTTCGGAATCGGGACGCTGATGATGGTTATTCTCGTGTTGATCGGGCAGCATCAGGCACTGGGGCGGCATTTTGCGTTGCTGACCGCAGGTATGCAACGCGTGGCCGCAGGCGAAGTCGGGTACAGGCTTGCGCTCGCGGGACCGAAAGAAATCGTTTCCATATCCGCGAGTTTCAACTCAATGCTGGACAGCATCCAGCAAGCCGAAAACGAAATACAGCGTAATCGGCGTGAACAGCTTGCGCTTGAACAGCAACTGAGACAGTCCGAAAAAATGGCGGCCGTCGGTCAACTGGCAGCTGGCGTGGCGCATGAGATAGGCACACCCATGAGCACCATAAGCGGTACGGCGCAACGCGCACTGAGATATGAAAGGGATAATGCGCGTGGTTCAGAAGCGTTCCGCCGTATTCAGAGAGAGATCACCCGTATGGAGATTATCGTACGGCAACTACTCGATTTCAGTCATAATCGCAAGCTGCAGTATCGTGACCTTAGGCCTGTCAGGGTGGCGGAGTCGGCCGTGGCCGCCACCGCTGAAGAAGCTGCCAGTCGGCATGTTGAAATCTGCGTATGCGGTGATCCGGATGCAGCGTCTTTTCCGGCGGATCCTGTACGCATCGAACAGGCATTGGTTAATCTCCTGCGCAACGCTGTTCAGGCGGATGCCATACGAGTTGTGCGGCTGGAATGGAAGGTCAGTGACAACGCGGTTGTTTTTGCCATAGACGATGACGGAGCCGGAATTCCGGAAGAGATACGCCCCCGGCTGTTTGAACCGTTTTTTACGACCAAATCTGTCGGGCAGGGAACCGGTCTGGGGCTTGCTGTTGTGCATGGCATCTTACAGGAACACGGCGGTTCCGTGCAGGTGGGCGAAAGCAATCGTGGCGGAGCACGTATAGAAATAAGTCTGCCGCTGAAACCATCAACATACAGGAATATCACGGAATGAATGCAGATTCTGAAAACAATACACGAATACTGATTGTTGAAGATGACCGCGGCCTGGCTGAATTGCTAAGGGATGAGGTCGAGGATGCGGGTATGTCCGCGCGTTTTGAGCATACCGCTGAAGACGGCTTGGAAACAGCGATTAAATGGCGTCCGGACATTATTGTCAGCGATCTTCGTCTTCCCGGCGCGGATGGCCTGGCGCTGTTGGGCAAGCTGAGAACCGAAATGCCGGAAAATACGCCGGATGTTCTGATCATCACGGCCTTCGGCACTGTCCCCAAAGCTGTCGAAAGTCTGAAAGCCGGAGCGGAAGACTTCCTGACCAAACCGCTGGATCTCGATCATTTCAGGCTCAGTATCGAGAGGATTCTGGATAAACGCAAAATGCGCGAGCAGCTCGGGCGAATCAAGCAACTGACGGAGGCGGAGTCAAACTTTCACGGTATGTATGGTCGCAGTTCAGCTATGTTACACCTTTTCCGGCAGCTTCGTCAGATTGCGAAGGCTGCCGGGCCGGTGCTGATTGTCGGTGAAAGCGGCACCGGCAAGGAATTGGTGGCCCGTGCTGTCCATAAGGAAAGCGGTTATGCTGCAGGTCCCTTTCTGGCCGTGAATTGCGCAGGCATTCCCGAGCACCTTCTCGAAAGTGAGTTTTTCGGACACGAGGCGGGGGCCTTTACCGGAGCC
The DNA here is from genome assembly GCA_046482825.1 of Kiritimatiellia bacterium. Lineage (GTDB taxonomy): Bacteria > Verrucomicrobiota > Kiritimatiellia > RFP12 > UBA1067 > M55B167. The sequence continues at coordinate 1,706 of JAWOEI010000049.1, read as the reverse complement.
GGAAAGTCGCGGCAGGGCATTTTTGCGGAAGCCGAGGGGGGGACATTGTTTCTGGACGAAATATCCGAAATGTCTTCTTCGCTTCAGGCTAAGCTACTGCGTATGCTGCAGGATGGAAACATCCGTCCAGTCGGAAGCAATCGAGAGCAGCAGGTTAATGTTCGTATTGTGGCTGCAACCAATCGTGACATAGAAGAACGGGTACGTGCCAGTGAATTCAGGGAAGATCTGTTTTACAGACTGGAGACATTTCAGCTTCGCGTTCCGCCTTTGCGGGAACGCGGGGACGACATCGATTTGCTGGCGGGTATCTTTCTGGCACAGTACGCAGCTGTTGCTGATAAACGGATAGAAGGCTTCAGCCGTTCTGCTTATGAAAGGTTGCGCCGTTACCATTTCCCCGGTAATGTCCGTGAGTTGCGCAATGCGATAGAGCGTGCTGTGGTTTTCTGCAGCACGCGTGAGATACGTCCGGAATATTTTCCATCCCGTATCAGAGAAGGTAGCGGCACAAATATTGCAAATGCGGGAAACCTGATGCAGAACGGCATAATGATCAGCGGTGAATCATTGCCTGCACTGCAAGAAATTGAGCATCGCTATATACGTCATGTTATGTCCTGCGTCCAAGGCAACAAACGGACCGCTGCCTCCATACTGGGAATAGGGCGTCGTACTCTCTACCGTCGTCTGGAGGAAATGGGAGAAGTGTGATCAGCCATAAATCTTTCCTTGTTCCCATCAATACGGTGGTTCAGTGTGTTGTTTTTATATGGATGCGGAAATGAAAATATCCGGCTTGACCGTAACGCCGATTTTGCGTATCTTGTAAGCGTTTACATCAAGGAGAGGTGGTAGAGTTCGGCTGAATACACATGACTCGAAATGACGTGATCAGCGTCGCTGAAAATCCTGTAAATATCTATCAATCAACAAATTATAAAAGTTGTCATTTTTTCTAAAACTGCCTAAAAGTGCATAAAAGCGCACAGTTATAAGGGTGTTTTGTCACCAAATTGTCACCGGTTTTTCGGGGTATATTCGCATAATTTAGCATGATTTAGCATGATTTAATATAATATGTCTATAAAAACGTCATGACGTGGTGACACTGGTGACAATCTTCATGCTTCCGGTTGTTTCTCCGTTGATGCTTTCGGTTGTTTCTCCGGCGATAGCATGATTAGCGGTTCCGTGTGTTTTAACCTCCCCTGAAAGTTACTGCTTTTTCTTTTTGAACATATCACATAGTGATAGTATAAGCGGTGTTGCGGCTGATAATGCACAGAGTCGTTGCATTGCTTTAAAAACCCCTTGCGTAGTCCGCTCCTCCGGCCTTCGTCGCCCTGCTGGGTATCGTTGCATACCTTCACGACACAACCCGCTTAGACGGCATTCTGCTTGCAAATATGGGTGTATTGCAAATAAAGCAAAAAGGCGGCCTGCCCGTACAAAGGACAAGCCGCCAATCCCAGCATCGAGGTTATGCTGTTTTGAGCATTAAACAGCGAACGGGTCAGGCAGAGCATCGACCTTTTGCTGTAATTCCGCAACCTGCTTCGGGTGCTCCTGGATAGCCTTCTCAACGGACTTGAGCTGTGATTCCAATTTCTCGAGCCGTCCTTTGAGAATTTGTCTTTCGGATTTTAAACCACCGGGCGATATAGTCGAGTCCTGTAAATCACTACCGTCAAGCTCATCCAATC
>JAWOEI010000131.1:0-11808 GCA_046482825.1 Kiritimatiellia bacterium | reverse complement strand
GTCTGGGTTTCAACATAGTAATCCATTTTGTTGCAATAGCTACATCCGATGGATCCCCAGATGAAAACCATAGGTATATCGTGCTGCTGTGAATAAGCTTCCGCCTTGTAAAGATCGGAATGCCACTGTCCAAGAGTTATCGGTGCCAGAGAGGGATCCGTCTCGACGGCATGCGCCGCGCCGCACAGCAGCAAGATACTGAAAAATGTTAACAAAAGCTGTCTTATTTTCATTTATGTAACTCCTTATTCACTGCTGACTGCTTACCGGCTCAGCTCTCAACTTCATGAATCCAACCGGTCCTTCAGGCATATCCACCTTCCATAACTCACGATCACCGCTGTCATCCAGTAGCACGCCGCCGCTCAATTCAGTCCAGTTGGCAAAGAGAGAATAGGTCCACAGCGGCACCAGTCTCACATCCTGAATATCTTTAGCCTTGTAATAGAGAAAACTCTGAACATTTTCCTCAGAACTGGCAGTAAGATTTATAATATCGGCGCTACTGTGGCTGGATGCGTCCAGTCCTGCGGCATACTTCAGCAAATTCGGTATGCCATCCTCCAGAGGCATATCCTCAGGATCGGAATTTGCGGCATCAAGCCCGCCTATCATGACCCAATCCTCATACAAAGCGGGCTGCGCAGTACTGAAATCCGTCAGCCGTATATTATCAATTGCTGTATCGCTGAGAAAACTGGGGCCCGTAACAGCTCTGAATCTCAACCTGACAGCTCCCGTACCGGAAAAATCCGACAAATCTATCTTAGCTTCGCTCCAGTTTTCATCACTGTCTGCATGCTGCATACCGATACGGCTCCATACCGATTCGTTCCAGCGTCTTCCACTGTAAACATCAACATGCAATTCACCTGTACCAACACCATACATATGGTAGTCAAACAGGATTACCGGCAAAGAAATATCATCCAGTGTGAATGCGGGTGATTCCAGGATCGCGACAGCATTGGTATTGCCACTGGCTTCGGTGTATATGTATGAACTGCCGGAGGAAGCATCTGATGGTCCGGTTCCATCGGAAGGGGTAGCTGTATTGATAATACTCCAGCTGAAACCCTCCGCAGGCAGCAGATACCAATCCGCCAGACCGTTTTCAAAGTTCTGGGGAGGCAGACTCATTACGGCGACATTCAGAACTGTAACGTACAGCTGATTCGAAAAACCCTGATAAGTGGCATACACAAAACCGTTGGTATCAATGTCAATCTCTCCTGCCGTCAGCAAACCGCCATCTAGCTGTGCACCGGGAATATCCGTCCACCACTGCGCAGAACCGGTAACATCAAAAACACTTCCATTGGCATTACTTGCAATACAGATGTATTGCCCGGAACTCCATTCATCAATCTGACTACCGCCCTCAATCGCAATTCCTAATACGGGCACATCTCGGATCTGTACTGTAGATGAGGTTTCTTCTCCGTTATATTGAGCTGTAATAACCGCATTGGTGTTGCTCTCAACACTATGCGCGGTGAAAGTACCGGCCGTGAGAGAACCCAGAACAGGGTCATTGAGAACCCACACCGCCGTATCCGTTATATCATCGGTTGTCTCATTCGAGTAATATGCCGTACAGGTATAGGAAAAACTCTGTCCCTCGTCCAGAATATTGGTTCCGGCAATCTCAATTCCGAGAAGAGTCACAACTTCAGGAACATCCATAATCTGAATCGATTTGACATCGTCAAGTTCGTCGTATGAAACTGTCAGAGTGCAGAGAGTATCCTCAGACACCTCTCCAGCGGAAAGTTCTCCGCTGTCACTTACAACCGTACCAGAAACACCGGTCACACTCCACTGGGCAAGTGCGCTGACATCCTGATCGGGCTCTCCCTCGGTACTCAGTATCGCGCTATAGGCGGTAACCGAGTTCTCATTGACCGACGCCGGTCCGCTGATCTGCAGGGAAGACTGCGGCTGCGGTGGTTGCGTCACTATGGCTATATTCAGTGTGCCGTAAAAGGTGCGGCGCGCAGGGGTGGTCACACGCACCTGCACGGTGGCTGTTGTTTCCGTGCTCACACTCTGAGCTGTAACCAAACCGTCCGAATCTACGCTTACGGGCCCGTCCACAACGCTCCAGATAAACGAATTCTCGGATCCGACCTCGAATTCCGCTCCGTTGGGATAAATGAACATAGCCGTACACTGACCTGTCTGTCCACTCTGAATCCACTCCGGTCCGTCGATTGACACCCCTTCGGGCGAACCTATCGGCACAGAGGAATCCGAAACCGTCACCAGACGTTCACCGGTAAAAGCACCTGAACCCGGATCATAAACCGAACTTATGACAGCATCCATCTCCGTGCCATCGGCTATATCCGCCGGGATAAAAACACCATCCGCGCTGATACTGCCTGCGGCGGGATCGCTCACACTCCAGAGCGCCTCTGTTGTCACATCCTGCTGATTGCCCTGGTCATCGCTGTACACTGCTGTGAACTGCGCACCGGAACTATCGTCCAGCACCGTCTCCGGCCCCTGAACCGTAACTCCCTCAGGCGGCACTGAGTTGTACTCGCCGATATAGGCCTCGATCTCATCGATCAGCAGCTGCGCACAAACGTCCTGATCACTGTTGTAGTAGCGTCCCACAAAATTGTAAACCTGACTATTCTTGCTCTGCCAGTAAACGGAAACAAACGGAAACTCCCATATCTCACCGTTCAGCCCGTCATGGCCGTAATGCATCTCCGGCGGACTCGCACTGGCGTAATCCTTGATGTAAACCATCACGAGCTGGCGTTCAGCCATCCAGTTTTTGAAAGTCTGGGTTTCAACATAGTAATCCATTTTGTTGCAATAGCTACATCCGATGGATCCCCAGATGAAAACCATAGGTATATCGTGCTGCTGTGAATAAGCTTCCGCCTTGTAAAGATCGGAATGCCACTGTCCAAGAGTTATCGGTGCCAGAGAGGGATCCGTCTCGACGGCATGCGCCGCGCCGCACAGCAACAGGATCGCGCATAAAAGCAGTTTGTTGTAAAAACTTTTCATAACCAACCTTCCGTTTTATTTCATTCCGCCTGTTGGCGCAGCCAATTTTCGGCATTCGCTCTGGAAATGTATTCCTGATCGGTACAGAAGTAATAGTGTTCGCGAGCCACCACTGACGCAACGGAATTACCCTCTTCAATGATACTTACCAAAGCCCTGACACCTACATCCTCCGGCATGGAGTTAATGAGCATCACCCCTTCTTCCACGCTGAGTTCATCATCCACATTCTTAAGCCCTTCAACAAGCAATCCCGCTTTCTGCTTATCATCCTCCAGATTATCAACCGCCTGTAGCCAATAGTTGAAAGCACTTTCGGCCACTTCCTGATTCGCATCGCTGATCATCAATGAAAGCTCGGGCAACGCCTCTATGCCGATCCACCCGAGATTTTCCGCCGCAGCCAGACGTATTTTCGGATCCTTTGATTTCATAAGCTCACGGGCCAGTTTGATAGCTTCATTGTAACTTTCGACATCTATCAGAGTGTCCATATCGGCTACAAGTTTCTCTTCCGGAGACAAAGCGTCTTTTTTGTCCGCAACCACCTTTGCCGCAGCCTCCTCTTCCGAAGATAACTGCTTCCCGTCACCAGCCTCATCAGAATCCGATTCCTTTATTTCAGCAGGTTTGCTTTCTTCAAATTGTTTTATTCCATTCTTTTCACCGGATAAACCCTCACCTGATACAGGTTTCAGCGCATAATCCTGCGATTCTTCACTGCCTGTCGAACTTTTACGGCTGATTGTATAGTAAACAGCAAATAACAGACCGACGCCGACAAATATTACAAACAGAACTGTCTTTTTTTTATCCGTTTTCACTGCGGACCCTTATTTTCGGTTTTTTTCCAGAAATTTGTGCCGTTGGGATACTCGATCCTGCACTTTTCTCTCAATTCGTCCAGATATTGACGAAGGACGTACTTTTGTTTCTCATTTGTGATAAAATTTCGCAAATCCGGCTCAGAAGGACAGGGGAAATACTGCCCCAGTTTCAAAAGAACAGATCCCATTTTAACAGTGGAGCGTTCACCTGAAGCGGCATCCTCGGCCGTAATTTCATTCCGCTCAAAAACCTTGATAATATACAGGCCGCTTTCTGTATCGATAGGATCAGAAACAGCCCCGACGGGAAGACTGAAGGCACTGGCCTCAACCTCAGGCTCATATATCTGCGAACGGGTCAGCTCCTCGATAATATCCTGAGTTTCGGGAGCCTCGGTATAGCGTTTGGCAAGTTCTTTGAAATCAGCTCCCTCACGCAACTGGCGAACAATCCGCTCCGCATGCGCCTTCACCACTTTGTTCGTGGCCTCGCATTCTTGGTTATACGCGGCATAACGCTCTTTTTCAAGTTCCAGCTCATGTTCCGTCGCGCTCAGATCATTAGTAAAAACCCTGTCGCGCAAGGTCATCCGTAAAGCGTCCTGCTTCTGTTTCATTCTGTATTCATCCGGAGTGTAACCCAGATTCTCACAGAACTTTTCAAGGTTTATGCCGGAAGCTTTCTGAACCATTTCAGCGTACTTTGAGACTTTTCTCACATTTTCCGATGACGGTTCCAGATTCATACGCTCAGCTTCCTCCAGCACAACCTGCCTGTCAACAAATTCTTCGACAGCGGATTTCCTTTTCCAGTCCATTCCGAGTTTGACCTGAACCTTGGAGTCACGAGCATTGCGATGCCGCAGTATCAATTCCATCTCATACTGCTTCAACAGGCGGTTATAACGCTCAACAGTAAGCTTTTCCCCATTGACTGACACCAGAACATCGTCCGGTCCCATTTCATTGATTTTTTTTTCTATATTTTCGACAAAAACACCGGGCTCGTAATTTTGTTTCTCAGTCTTTTTTTTACACCCGATGAATCCCGCTGCTCCAAGAAACAGCACAAAAAGTATTACATATTTACAGCAGTTTAGAAGCAATTGTCACCCCGTTTTTTTATAATTTATACTTTATTGGCAGGTACTGAAAAACAGGGGGATAATTCCCCCTGTTTTCAATAAATACAACATGTATTTTAAGATAACAATTTTACATTGCGTAGTCCCAACGGAAATCGTTGGTTCTGAAGTCTTTGTTATCATAGCCCTGCGGGCACTTGCTGGTGTAAATGCGGCTTGCATCTTCAACAGCCAGTTTAGACAGAGAAGCGTTGTATTTCATTGCCCAGTTACCATAGAAAACGCTCTGATTGGGGAGCGCGTCGCAACTGCAGCAGTCAAACGCGACTGCAGGCTCACACAGATCTTTTGAAATGTAGTAAGGCGCATCGATCAAACCGGCGAAATTACCGGAGATACCACGCATTACACCATTCTTACTGTTGAATCTGCCAATGCCTGCCGCATAGATAGCAACAGCGCGCGGAGGTACAGTCATCACAGTGCCGATGTACTGAGGCAGTGCGAAGACACGGTCAATATTCCAGAAAGCCTCAACCTGATTGTTTTTCTTGCCAATCAGATTGAAAGGATTACGGATATTTTCACCGTAGTAAGAATTTCTGACGATTCCGTAACCATCAAGATTATGCGCAGGACCCCACTGGATCACGCCACGCTCGACGGGCGCCCCCAGATCCACCAGCGGTTCAGAAGCAGTAGAATCCCAATATTTAGTGATAGCAGGAGTGTCATCCACGCCGTATATGCCGTCATTGAACCAGTAATTATTGGATCTCTTCTCCCACAGCCAGAGCCAGCTTGAATCAAAGGCACTCATGTCCTCTTCATACTCTGTGCAGTCACAGCTGCAGTTCATCCAGTAACCCTGCAGTTTCACCTTACCGGGCTTGCGATAGATAACAGGATCTGTTTCGTAGCCTTCTTCACCGTAACCGCAGACCGTTCCTGAGCCAGATACAATCTGTCCCTTGAGAAATTTAGCTACAGTTGTTTTGGCTGTAAGCTTAACGCTATACACCAATGCGCACAGGCCTGGCTCAGGCTGTCCCGGGGTTCCCGGCTCATATCCGCACTGAGCAAATGCGCCGCCAGCAATCGTCATTGCTGCAGCAACCATCATCAGTTTTTTCATTTGAGTATACTCCTTTTGTTTGTTTTATCACTCGGGAAACAATTCGTCGTCAAATAAACTATTTCCCAACAGTCAGGCACAATTTATCAGAAGCCCCTGAATCTGTCAACAACGATAAAAAATATTTTTCGGTTTTTACACCCTGTTTATTCCCGCTGTTTTTCATCTGATTCATGCGGATCGGCACCCCGCGGCGGCGGCAGAAAAAACGTTCTGCCACCGCGCCCTTTAAAAGAGGGGCGACGTCTTTTTCTCGAGGGGGTATCCGTTGAACCCGATACAGCGGGTGATGCGCCACGCCGCCCGACAGTTCTGAATGACAGACGCAGGGGCGACACATCAATCGGGGCGGCAACCGGCAGCCGAAGTATGCCGATACCTCGGTTATCCGTTTTCAGCACCACCACAGTCCGCAGATGATAATTTGTAATACCGGTTCTTGTCAGAGTGGCGTCGATATCCATCAGGGAGCTGGTATATTTTCCCGATTCTGCGGGCACGAAGTTGGTATAGATGCAGGTAAGTTCGAAATCATTCGTGACAGCATGCTCAGATCCGACAGGGTGAATTGCCACAGGCGAAGCAGGCAGGCCTGTAAAAAGCGGGCGTACCTCACCGGTCACTGCCAGTGCGACCTTGTTGTCGGCGGAGCAGTCATCCGTGATCATCCAGACAACCCTTTTAAAGCTGCCGTGCACAGTCCTGGGGTCAAGTCGAACCGTCACCAGCAGTTCCTCTCCGGATCCGACTGTTTCACAATTCTTATCCGCGCTTATACAGGAACAAGTGGCTGCCAGTTTCACAACCTTGACCGGTTTTTCGCCAGGATTCCTGAATCTGTATTCAACACTGCGCTTATCGAACCGCGATATAACACCTAAATCAACTGTATTGGTGCCTTGCAACACCAATTGGGCGAAAGCTGTGCGTGCACCGGTAATCAGCATAACTGCAACACCGGTGAAAAAAATTCTTGACGCTGTTTTCGCTGACTTCATACTTTGTGCCATCCGTTTCTCTTTAAAAACAAAAGCGACACGGAAAAACCGGTCGAATACATACCACGAGCTGCAATAACCAGCCACCTGCCCGCCACGCATTTATGCTGTTAAAAACAGCCGTTCGGAACAATATCAAATTATGTTGTCTATATTCAAGAAAGATGCTTATTGCTTTCTATACAAAATTTCTGTTATAAGGGTCAGCGTAATTTTCGTTATTTCGGAGAGGTTCATGCGCAGAATCACTTTCAAAACAATTCTCCTGCCGATTTTTTTATGTTTAAGTTGCAACGCACTGGGTAACAGTTCTTCTCGCGTGCAGCTGGACCTTTTCTTCTCTCCCGGTTGCACCGAGTGTGAAGCTGTCAAAAAGGATATTCTGCCTGAAGTGGAAGAACTCTATCACGGACAGTATGAACTGCACTCCCACGACATAACCAAACCCGAAAACATCTCTCTATTGCTAGCTTATCAAAAAAGATGTGACAACAAACAGAACGGGAAAGTCTCGCTTGTAGTTGACAGAAGTGTGTTTCTTTCGGGATATGAAGACATCTTTATGTCGCTTCCTGATAACATTGAAAGCGCTCTTACGGACAGGCAGGACCCCTCCTGGCGGCTTCCGGACACCCCCGGACTAAGCCGGCAGGATGTAGATGAACGCATCGCCAACATCACCGTGGCTATGGTTATCATCGGCGGTCTCGTTGACGGTGTCAACCCCTGCGCCATTTCAACCCTGATATTTTTCATCAGTGTGCTGGTCATCGCCAAGGTCAGCCAGCGAATCCGCCGGCTGGTAGGAATTTCTTTTATATGTGCCTCGTTCATTGTTTACACAGCGATGGGTTTCGGGTTCATATATATTTTCCGGCAGGTGCCCGATTTTGAGTTCATCAGCCGTCTGTTGAAAATTATTGTAGGACTCTGCATGATACCTCTGGCGTTGCTTTCTTTCCGCGACGCCCTCCGCTTCCACAAAAACGCAAGGCCCTCCAGCGTTACTCTGCAGATTCCTGAACGCACAAAGAAAAGAATACACTCGCTGATCAATTCCCGTATCGGTACAGGCGCACCTGTTGTTGGCGGGTTCGTGGCCGGTGCCGGTGTAACAATCCTGGAAAGTGTCTGCACCGGCCAGGGGTACATACCTGTTTTAACTCTTTTACTGCGGGAAAACATTTCCAATATGACCGCCTGGGGGATGCTGATTTTATATAACCTGCTGTTTATAACACCGCTGATGATTGTATTCATCTGCTTCCAGCGGGGAATGGAAGTTACAGCGCTGATAAACTGGAGCAAACGCAATCTGGTGGTAACCAAAGTACTGCTGGGCATTTTCTTCAGCGTCATGGCTTTGCTTCTGCTGCTGTGAAGCCGATTGGTGTTTGGTGCCGCTTATAAAGCGGCTACTACATTGCTGAACTGATAGGCACCGCGTTATGCGAGGCTCTCCCTGTAGTAGTCGCTTTATAAGCGACATGTTAACGCCCGGTTGTGCCGCTCACAGAGCGGCTACTACCCGCGTTATGCGAGACTCTCCCTGTAGTAGTCGCTTTATAAGCGACATGTTAACGCCGGGTTGTGCCGCTCACAGAGCGGCTACTACATTGCTGAGCTGATTTTATATTCGGGGAAAAATGAATGATTGTAGATAATGATTACGAACTTCTCGACAGCGGCGGCGGACGCAAGTTTGAACGCTTCGGCGACTACACCCTTGTGCGCCCCTGCTCCCAGGCGGTGTGGAAGCCCGAACTGCCGCAATATATCTGGGACAAGGCTAACGCCGCCTTTGACCGCGCCGACGGCAACCGCTGGCACAACCGAGGCACACTGCCGGATGAGTGGCGTATCGAAATCGACGGCATCCGCTTCATCCTCTCCGGAACCGATTTCGGACACCTGGGCGTCTTTCCCGAACAACGCGCCCAGTGGAACTGGATCCGTGAAACCGTTGCGGCCGCAGTGAAAATGCGTGGTGAACCGCTCAGGGTGCTGAATCTATTCGCATATTCCGGTGGCTCAACCCTGGCCGCCGCCCTCGGCGGTGCCGAGCTCTGCCATCTGGACGCCAGCAAAGGCATGGTGAAGTGGGCGCGGCGCAATGCGGAAGCCAACGGACTGAAAGATCACCCCATCCGCTGGATTGCGGATGACGCCCATAAATTCATGTGCCGCGAACTGCGACGCGGCCGGCAGTATGACGCCGTGATTCTCGATCCGCCTACTTTCGGACGCGGACAGAAGAACGAAATGTACAAGATCGAACAAGACCTTCCGGAAACCCTCAATCTCTGCCGCAAGCTGCTTTCAGACAATCCCGCCTTCATCCTCCTCAGCGCCCACACCCCCGGCTACTCCCCGATTGTCCTGCAGAATGTGCTGGGACAGGCCATGCGGAAATTCGGCGGATCAACCAGCACCGGAGAAATGCTCCTGACTGGAGCAGAAGACGTTCCGCCCACCCCCTGCGGCGTTTACGTCCGCTGGTGTACAGGGTAGTCTCGGAACTCAGCCGTGCAACGGCGTGGGACCGGCATTACTAATCTTTGCACCTTTCCCAAAACGCGAAGCGTTTTTATCTAAAGCTGCGACGGTCAGAACATAACCGGAGATTTGAAGATTATGGCTGCGCTTATTTGATGCCCTTACTTTGGTTCCGGCTTCAAGCAGCTTTAGTCTTTCACGATTCCCACCTTGTGCAGGCTGAAATCCTTTTCGGATATCTTTTCCAGGGAATCGGGTCTGTGCGTTTTCGGGTAGGGCCTGTCTATTGTCGGTTTCAACCAGCGAATGGCATTATTGAGCACTTTCTGCACATTTGCATCATAATAGGTCGGGAAAGCCTCATGTCCCGGACGGAAATAGAACATACGGCCATAACCGCGCTGAAGCGTAAATCCGCTGCGAAAAGCCTCGCCTCCCTCAAACCAGGAGAGAAAAATCAGTTTCGCGTCACCCGCAATCATAAAGGGCTCGCCGTACATCTCCTCATAGGGCAGCTCAAAGTGCTCAGGCAGTCCCTCGGCGATCGGATGGGCGGGATCAACAGTCCAGATACGCTCAAGTTCCCCCACCTCGCGCCAGTGCAGTTTACCGCTGGTTCCATTCAGAACGCGGAAAATTTTAGACATATGAGCCGAGTGCATCACCAGAAGCCCCATGCCGTCCCAGACCCGCTGCTGCACACGCTGAACAACAGCATCATCCACCTTGTCATGCGCGGCATGTCCCCACCAGAGCAGGACATCGGTATTGTTGAGAACATTCTCCGTCAGACCGTGTTCCGGTTCAGCAAGTGTAGCGGTACGGATTTCGAGATCAGGTGCCGCCAGCTTCTCCGCCAGATAACCATGAATACCTTCAGGGTAGAGTTTCTTTACGGATTCCTCCTCCTGTTCATGAATGAATTCATTCCAGATTGTCACTTTGATTATCGAATCGCTCATTTTCTTTCTCCTATGTCGACCTGAATCCTTTTTTAATTCTTCCCGCTAATCTCCGCGAATAGATGTGAAAATTATTCCCCCGCATACGTGGAGAAAAAATTTAAAATGCAATATTCGCGGAGATTAGCGGGCTATAACTTAAAAAATTAGGAAAAGCTTTTGATCTTTGCGGCTATGAAATCAGTGAGTTTCTCTTCGACGGGCTTGAAATAGAGATCGACCGGTTTGAACGCGTCTCCGTTTGTCTCTATTTCAGCGGCTACCTGCCGGACGAAAAAGTTCTGCAGTTCAGTAGCAATGTTTATCTTGGCAACGCCGCAGGCTATCGCTTTCTTCAGCTCATCTACGGGAACACCGGTTCCACCATGAAGCACAAGCGGCTGCGACACGCATTCGCTTATCTCTTTAAGACGTTCAATATCGAGTTCAGGATCACATTTGTAAAATCCGTGCGCCGTTCCCACCGAAACTGCCAGTGCATCAACACCGGTTTTTTCTATAAATTCTGCAGCCTCCGAAGCCGTGGAAAGTTCGGGAACTCCCTCACCGAAGGGCACATGCCCTATCTCTGCTTCTATAGTCACACCCGCATCATGGGCAATGGCTGCGGCTTCAGCGCTTAATTCAATATTTTTCTCCAACGGATATTTCGAGCCGTCAAACATGACAGAGGTATAACCCAATGAGATTGCCTTGCGTATCTGATCAATGGATTCACCATGATCCAGGTGGAGGGCAATGGGAATATCAGTTTCAGCGGCAAGCCGCTCAGTCATGCCGGCAATCATCGCCGCGCGTTCATCGTTGAACAGGCGTTGATAGACCTGGATGATAACCGGGGATTTTTCGCGGACTGCCGCACGGTAAACCGAAAGGACGGTTTCCAGGTTCGCCACATTGAAAGCCCCTACGCCTCGTAATTCCTTACGCGCCTGAGGCAGAATTTTGTTTAAAGTTACTAAAGATGACATATGCATTCTTTCATTAGTTATACGTTTTTATCTGTTTCTCTAAATTTAATAAACTTCATCCGTTCAGTGATTAACATCCTGAACGGATGCAGGTGTTTAGGGAAGCATCTGCGAATTGGTGCAAATCGTCAAATTTACGGCATTTTGCATCATACATCTTCCGAGGTCAAGGACCTCGGCTACAGTTCTAATGCATTTTTACTGTAGGGCGGGGTCCGTGTATGTCACGCCGTAGTGCCGCTTGCCCAACGGACCGTTGTAGGACCAGTCAACAGCTGTTATTCGAGGGTTGTAAATGGATTCAGGC
>JAWOEI010000122.1:0-12870 GCA_046482825.1 Kiritimatiellia bacterium | reverse complement strand
CGGACATCCGTCTCGTGGGGGTCCACATACAGATGGTCCACCCGGGCGGTGTTGAAGGAAGAGGATCTGCGTTTGATACCGTGTACCTGATACCCTTTTTTTAAGAGAAATTCTGCCAGGTAGGCCCCGTCCTGGCCCGTGATACCCGAAATGAGCGCTGTTTTCATACTAAGGTTTCCTTTTTTAGTGCGGCTCCAATGTTATTGACAGGATCTACAGGATGAACATGATTTTTCGGTAGAAAAGAAACGAAAAAAACAAGACGGAAGAGCCAGTTATCAGTAGAGAAAAAACGAAAAAATATATCTCTGTGCGCTCTGTGCCTCTGTGTGAGATCAAATAATGTTTTGAAAATTTGGATTTCGAATTTGTTTCGTATTTCGTGCTTCGAATTTCGAATTTGGGCGACGCTACACTCGCAAATCATGCCCTCTGGGCTTAGACCAAGGGGCCCTATGGACCCGGATTTTTACTGACACGGATAATCATGTCCTTTTCGGGCTCATTTAGAGCCACCGGATTTTAGCGATACGCCTCTTTTCTGTGTGCGACTTTAATAATCCAGACGGTGAGGTCTTTGTCTTGTATCGAGTAAACAATACGGTATTTTCCTTGACGAACGCGATAAAGTTCATGCCCAGTAAGTTTCTCACACCCATGCGGACGCGGGGTATCACTTAGCTTTCTTATTCGCGATAGAATGCTTTTTAAATCCTTCTTTTGAACTGCCTTCAGATCTTTCCAAACCGATTCTTTAAAAAGGATTTCATATTCGGCCATCGCTTTTAAGCCTTTTGACCATTTCGGAGAAACTGATCAACCGTTCATCGGCCCTTTCTTCAAAAGCAGCAATATCCTCCGCATCTTCAGCGAGGGCTCCCTTTACGGCTTCATTCACGAGCTCGGACATCGACCTGGATGTTTCTAAGGATTTCAGTTTCAACGCCTTATGTATAAGGGGGTCAAAATACACGGTGGCACGCTTAGCGGATGTTGCCATAATGTCACCTCCATGAATTTCTTGACATTATAACGTCAAAACGCTATGACGTCAAAATCTATTTTTTGAAAGCGAGCCACAGGGTCACCGGGAGCAAATCGGCTGTTCTCAGAAATCTTTTCCTCTCTGCCCTTCGCCCTTTCCGTTCCTTAGTTCTTACTGTTTACTCCTTACTCCTTACTGTTTTCCCCTCACTGATAACTGATAACTGATCACTTCTCTTTCCCTGTGCCCTATGGTTTGGGTGCCGTATCAGCCAGAAGGGAATTATCCGGATGGAAGACGTTGTGTGTGAAATGTACCGGGTATTGAAACGAGACTTCAAATTTCTGTTGAATAGTTTTCATTAAGTTCAGTGTCCAGTGTTCAGTGCCCAGTGTTCAGTTAACATATTGAAACCTGAAATCAGAATACTGAAACCTTTAATAGCTTGCAGCCGTGCTGCGGTTTAAGAGAGTTTGTCTTTTAATTGGTGAGCCAGATCAAGGAGCGTTGCGGGTTGAATGTCCAGCGTGGTGAAAAGTGCTGTTTCGCAACCCGGACCGGTGAGGCCGTGGGTTCCCCGAATCTTTTCTGTTTTCTGTGAAGTATGCATGGGCAGTTTGCCGAAAAACAGTTCGCACGGATCAAATCCGGGTTTGTTGTGAATATCCACATGGCTGGCGTAATCGGGGGCTTCGCTTTTGTAGTTCCACCAGGGGTAGGCGAACCAGCAGCCGGGTCTGGCTGTGACCAGCAGGTCGCAGCCCCTCGGGTGTTCCACCTGCATTTCGGCCTGACGTTCCGCGTTCATGACTTCGTCAACTCCGTCCAGCGACCGGATGGTCTGTGCGGTTTTTTCCATGGCGGATGCATCAAAACAGGTGACCAGCGCCACCTGATGATCGACCACTGCGAAGGCACGGCTGTTGTGCATATCGGGGTAGAGCATATCTTTAATCTTACGCGTTTTGAAAAGTCCCGCTTTCTTCAGTGCGCGGTTGGGGTAAACGGCGCCTTCTGTAACGTCGGTGATGGCATAATCACCGAAGGCGACTACATCGTAGCCGTTGTCAATGGCTGTTTTAAAAAGCTGTGAGAGTTCGTGTTGAAGTTCTTTCAGGGCTTTCCGACTCTTTTTATGCCCGGTGCCATAGCGTTGCAGGTCGTAGTCCAGACAGGGGAGATAGGTGAAAAGCAGATCCGGAGCATCGGCGGATCCGATCAGCCCCGCCATGGCTTTGGCTATCCACCGGGAGCTGGCGCTTGATGCGAGCGGGCCCCAGTAATGATGCAGTCTGAACGGACTTCCCGCATGTCTGCAGAGAGCGGCGTAAAGTGATTCCGGTCTGCTGCTGCAATCCATGATCATTCCGCCCCCGTGTTTGTGAATGGGGGCGGGAGACAGGACCATATCAACATTTTCGCCGAGACTCTGCTGAATGAAGGCCATACCTGCTGTTCCGCCATTCTGACGGAAAGAGTCCCAGATCCGTGGACCTTTGACAAGGGCGGAGGACTGTTCCCAGAAAAGGGGTTTCCTCAGCCTGCGGTCCATGAAACCGTTGGCAATCACACCGTGTTCGGATGGGGGTAACGCTGTTCTCAGTGTCGCCTGTGCGGTACAGGTGACCGCAGGAAACTGCGGCTGCAGTTTCTGCGCATCGCATTCACCGATACGGGTGAATCCGTTGGCTTCGGCAAATTCATAACCGAGCGAGGCAATCTGTATGATGAGTAACTTCATGAATTCAGTTTACAGTTTACAGTTTACAGTGAACAGTGAACAGTGAGCAGTGAGCAGACTACAGCTAACAGAGAGCAGTTTACTGTTAACTGTTATCTGAGCAGCAGGTCCATCAGGTCGGAGCCTTTCATCAATCCGAGTGAACCTGTTTTGACAGATTCTTCATCGTAAACCTGCACCGTATCCGGTTCAACTCCGGGTTGCAACACGGATACCGGCACTGGTGTGCGGGTGTGCTTTCCGAGAGAAATCGGTACAGGATGGTCCGGCAGAACGCAATAGGCAACCTCTTTCCCTGCGTTTTGCATCACACGGCCCACAAGTCTGTTGTCAAAGTCTTCAATGGCCTGTATCTTCAGTTCGGCATTCTGCGCATGAGAAACCTCATCCATGGCTTCGACATGCACGTACACGAAATTATATGTGTTCAGCGCTTTGACCGCCGCATCGGCCTTGCCTTCGTAATTGGTGTCGATATAGCCCGTGGCTCCGGGCACGTTTATGACATCAAGGCCCATGCAGGCGCCAAGCCCCTTGATGACATCCACTGCGGATATAACGGCGGCTCTGATGCCATAACGTTTGCTGAGGCTGTGAAGATTGCCTATGCGGCCTCCGCTCCACGGCCAGATGCTGTTGGCTCCGCGGTTTTTCAGGAGTTTTGAAGCTTTGCCGATCAGATCGCACAGCACTTTGGCTGTTAGCTCCGAACCTTCACCACGGGGACGCGGCAGATGTTCCGCCAGCGGATTGCCGTGGTTGTCGTCCGGTTTGTCGCAGATAAGATCAGCAGTAAATTCTTCGCCGGTCAGAATGAGAAGATTGCGATAACTGACACCGGGTTCAAAACGTATTTTTTCCGTTCCGAGTTCTTTGTTTAGAAGTTCTATGGCTTCTTGCGCATCTGCCTGCGGGATATGACCGCCGGAAAAATCGCGCAGGATGCCGTTTTTATCAACGGTGGTGAGGTTCAGCCTGAAGGCAATCTGGTTGTCCGCCAGCCTGATATTCTGACTCGCTGCTTCCAGGGGCCCCCGCCCGCAAAGCTCTGTTGCCAGATCACCACCCAGTACAGACATATTGGCTACATCGCTGGATGTCGGAAATTCCTCCGGCAGGGTAAGGAATGTGCCGCTGCAGCCGTTTTCAGCAATATAATCCATGTTGGGGGTACAGGCTGCCTGCAGCGGGGTTTTTCCGTCCAGTTCTTTCAAAGGCTCATCGGCCATGCCGTCACCCAGAAAGAGAATGGTTCTGTATGGTTTCATAATGGGAATAGTTTGGCAGACAGCGACGCTTGTGTCAACCAGGTTAAAGAGTAAATGTTTAAAGACGCATTGCCTCAAAATAGATGCACACCGAAGATAAACCAAAACAAGGGCACTGGTTGCCTCAAAATCATGACACCGAGAGCTATCATCTATTTTGAGTCAAATCGGCGTTCACGGCAACTGTTCTTGCTGGTGGACTGTAACCGGAAGAAACGGTATAATCAGTTTCAATTTTACAAAATAAAAAAATCAAACTATGAACTGGCAGATATTTTTCAGCACTTTTATCCTGATTTTCCTGGCTGAGCTGGGTGATAAAACGCAATTGGCTGTGATGGTCCAATCGGCGGGGGTTGCCGGTAAATGGACAGTTTTCCTGGCAGGTTCGCTTGCATTGATTCTTGCCACTGCCATAGGTGTTCTGGCAGGGGGGATTTGCCGTAAATTTGTTTCGGATCTGAATGTAATTCGTGCTTGCGGCGGGGTGATGTTTCTGGTTTTCGGTATATTGATGCTTGTGGATGTTATCAGAGGAGGAGACGAAAAGTTTAGCGCGAGAGAGTTTACTGCGCCTGATGATTGGATGTCGCGACACGTCATTCAGCATGCCGCGGCCTTTGAAGAGGCGGCGACTTTAAGATATAATGAACTGGCGGCAAAGGAACCGGATACAGCGAAACGCAAACTTTATGAGTGGCTTGCAGCAGAGGAAAAATCTCATCTTGAAGCAATGAAGCTGGGTTTGAACTTCTCTGAAGAGGATGAGCATATTGCCGTGAGCGAGGCTATGATCGCGGATCTACCTCCGATTGCGAAGATGTATATAGTCTGCGATCCACAGGAAAGAACTTCGCGTAGCAAAATTCTGGCGGCGGTCGAAAGTGAAAAGGCTCAGGTTCAGTTTTACGAAGCGCTGGCTGAACACTGCAAAATTCCGCGTCTTAAAAATACTTTTCATGCGCTTGCCGGTGCGGAACAGCTGCATGCGGATAAGCTGACATCCCTGCTGGGGGAAGAATGTTATGGACGAGTGGATTGATATACGGAAAAATGAAAAGCATGTCGCCCGAGAGAGAGAAAAGGCAAAAGCTCTTAAAAAAAGTGCCTGGTGGCGAAGGCAGCTTGATTCCGGGATTTGTCATTACTGTGGCAAAAAAGTGGGGGCTGACAACCTTACCCTGGATCATATTGTGCCTGTCGCCAGAGGCGGGTGCAGCAGTAAGGGTAATGTTGTGCCCGCCTGCCGTGACTGCAACCAGAAAAAAAAATATCTGACGCCTGCGGAACAGATCCTTTCGGATATGGAAGCGAAAGGAGAATTGTGACAAAGATGAAGGCGAAACCGCGAAGAAGTGCGTGAGTTGGGTCTTTACTTCGCTTGTTTGTCACAGAGGCACAGAGCTTTTTCCGTAGGTCCTCTAGGCCGACGACTTTTCCGGTTTCGACTTCGTATAGCGGGACGCATAGCAATCCACTTTCTGCCTTTGCTGCGTCAGAGGGTTATCCGGTTGTGTGGCACATAAACTCGGTCACCGGATCAGGGAGACATCAAGTCAGAAAACATCTTGCATGATGTAAATATATCGATTGTAAGGCATTCATGAAAAAAATCATCATAGTTGAACCGCACGGCTTCTGTTCCGGTGTGGCACGGGCGGTCAGAACGGCGGAGAAGATTCTTGAAATTCATGCCGGCCAGACTGTTTACTGCCTGAATCAGATTGTTCATAATCAGCAGGTTGTCGGCGATCTCCGTGCCCGCGGTATGGTTTTTGTCGAAAGGGTTGAGAATGTGCCTGAGGGCTCGCTTCTTCTTCTTTCGGCTCACGGGGTATCTCCGCAGGTGAAGACATGTGCCGCGGAACGCAACCTGAAAGTAGTGGATGCGGTCTGTCCTTTTGTTTCCAAGGTTCATGCCGAGGTGCGTGCATTTTCCGAACAGGGTGTGAATGTCATCTGCATCGGGCATCGTTCACATGAGGAAGTGGCAGGGGTGGCAGGTGAAGCTCCGGATGCGGTTCATGTTGTTGAGAACGTAATGGATGTCGAGGCTCTTGATCTGCCTGTAGATAAGCCAGTCGGGGTTGTTACCCAGACGACGCTTGGTGCGGCACAGGTTGACGCAGTTATGGATGCGCTGAAAAGTCGTTTTTCGCAGTTGCAGCTACCTGAAAGCACCGATGTTTGTTATGCCACCCGAAACCGCCAGAATGCAGTCAGAACACTTGCTGGCTGTACGCAACGGGTTCTGGTTCTGGGTTCGCCCAACAGTTCAAACAGTCTGCGTTTAGTCGAATGCGCCGCAGCAGAGGGTGTCGAGAGTCTGCTGATCAGTTCAGCAGAGGATGTGGACAAACTGGATTGGCAGGATATACGGTGTGCGGGGTTGACCAGCGGAGCTTCGACACCGGAGAATTTTCTCAATGCCGTTGTTGACAGACTGCGGAATGTTCATGGATTCGATACGTCTGAAACTCTGACAGCCGTTGCAGAGCAGTCCCGGCATTTCAAAATGCCGTTGTAGAGCGGTATGCCAGCAGTTTCAGCCTTGCGGGGCGGGATTAACCCGGCTGGCTTGCGGTATGGTATTATTGAGAGATGTAAACGACAGGAATGATGAGAAATATGCGCTGACTGACGCACTCGCTATACCTCACTGTGCTTTTGCGCAACCCGCCACCAATCGCCGTTCTCTATCGCTGGCGGTGGAAGAGAACCAGACCGACGATCAGGAATGCGATGTTGGGCAGCCATGCGGCGGAAATGGCGGAAAAAAGACTGTTTTTTGCCAGAAACATAAAAATCATATTGCATGCGTAAAAACCCAGAAACATGCTGATTGCTATGATTACTCCTTTGAACACGCCCTGCCGACTGGTGGTCACACCGGCCGGGATTGCAAAGAGTGTGATAATAAGACAGGAGAGAGGGATTGCCATTTTACTGTGTATATCGTAACGCATGGCTGCGACATCCTCTTTCGACAGGTTGGGATGTTCGCGTAAATAACGCCTGAGATCACGGATGTTGTAGTATTCCCATGCTTTGTTCATCAGAATAAAGTCCTGCGGTTTTTCCGTAAGCCAGGGGAAAGCGCGTATCACCAGCATTGCAAGGTCAGGATGAGGGTTTTCAACGGGATTGTTGAGTTCGTCAAAATACTGGTACTGCGGATAGAACAGCCACCACATCCCATCAAGATATTCCGCTTTGCGACAGGTTATATCCAGCCTGCTGCTGCCGTCAAGACGGTCAAATGAAATATGAACACCTTCCAGCACTCCCGGTTTTTTTGCGTCAATTTTTTTGATACGCCATACACGGTTGCCCGCAGGGTTGTAATAGGGGATATCCTCTTTTATGTCGGTTGTGATTTCTTTGAATCTGGCGTCACGGAAGGCGTTAGCTTTCTCCGAAGCGTCGGGAGCATAGAACTCATTGATCAAAGCAACTGCAACTGTCAGGATGGAGGCAATCATAAAAAGCGGACTGACAATTACAGCGAAACCTATTCCGCTTGCACGCATGGCGCTGATTTCGGAGTGGCGACAGAAGTTCCACATTGTGTAAAGCGTTGCCAGCATCAGAGCTGCCGGGATTATCCATTGCAGATAGGGTGATACATAACCGATAAAGAATTCACTTATCTGCCAGACGGACGGTTTATTCTCCAGAATGCGGTTAAATGATTCAAAAAGCTCGAATATGATATAAATGCCCAGAAAGCCCGTCATGCAGTAGAACAGGGGTTTCAGGAATTCTTTAAGCACATATCTGAAAAGGATCGTCATATACAGGTGCAATTATAAATAATGCGCTCTCTAAAAGCAATCGCAATGCCGTTGTCCGGAACATGAATATCAGCAGTCCGCTATGCGGTATCAGCCGGGGCATGGGAGTTTGTCGCTTTATATTGCGTTTTTTGCCGGGGCGGCTGTCTTATTTCCGGCTTTTTCTTTTGCTTGGTTTTATCATTCCCTTAAAAATATAACCTTTGAATATCCACAGTTGTCTCAAACGGTTGACTCTGTCAAGTAGCTTTCTTCTTTCGGGATCAAGAGGTTCTTCGCAGAGCCTGTCCCAGAATTTGTAAAGACCGGAGTAGTCGATCAAGTAAAGAAAATTGCGCAGTTTACGTGGTAGAAATGAAACCGAAACGGCACTTTGATAGTCGATGATTGCAGGTCTGCTATCCGGTTGTACTATCCAGTTGGTGGCTTTGCGCAGATCAAGATGAACAATTTTCCTGTTGTGAATCTGGAAAAGTAACTTTTCAGCCTCGATAAAGTAACTTTCAGGAAGCATTTCCCTTTTTTTCCATTTTTCCCCTAAAGTTTCTCCGTCAATATAACGATAGCATAAGGCCTGTTCGCGACAGCGTCTGCAATTTCTGGGTACACCTGTAATTCCGGCCAGGCGATTCAGGATGGAGATTTCCCGCCACACAAAGAAAGCACCTAATGTCCAGCGTATCGGCAACGGTCTGGAACAGAAGCCTTTGCGTACTATGTACTGTCTGTTTTCAAGGAATCTGTAAACATTGGCGTTTGCCCATTTGCCCTTATGTATGAGCTTAACCGATTCAGGATCTCTTATTCCGGTAACTGCAGTTGGGTCAATATCCATGTGTCTGATTCCATCTGTAAAACAGGGTGCTGTTTTTTATCAAAGCTTATCAATGTGTTCAAGGACGGTATTGAGAACTCTGATGTCTTTTTTGATGTTGCGGCGAAGCCGCTCCTGCAAACCCTTTTTTAAATCGGGCCTTGCAGTATAATATTCATGATGCAGCAGCTTGTCAATCCAGGAAAGCTTGGCCGCAACTTCCTGCGGTATATGTTCCGCGTCGTGACGAACCGCTTCCACGGGACAGATGCTGTGGCAGATTCCGCAGCGGATGCAGTTATCATCATTGATAAGAGCTCCTGTCTCTTCCATTGATATTGCCTCAGCAGGGCATTTGTTTATGCAGATTCCACATTGCGTACACGTATCATTATTTATCCAGGGCATAATTTCTCCTTCACTTCTGTTTTGTTTCTTTCAGTATCACCATTGCAGGATGTTGTTGAAAGAGCCGCCGGGCTTACAACATGTGTGTCCATGCTCAGAAAAAAACAGAATAGCGGTATGATATTTTTTTCTGACGTAAGTCCGGCGGCAATGAGTACAATCCGATTTACAGGAAGTTCTCAACCGTACATCCGCAATCTTCCTGTTAACTAACTTCTTGTCAGAGTTCCGGGCCACATCAGGATCCCGCCGTCCATGACCTTAACATCTTCAAATCCCGCTTTACGAAGAATCAGAGCAGCCTCGTAGCCGCGCAGAGAAATCTTGCAGAAGGCAATTACGGGTTTGGACTTGTCAATCTCATCAATTCGTTTACGCAAGGCGCCCAGAGGAATGTGGACAGAACCTTTTATACGCATCATTTCCCATTCTTTTGGAGAACGTACGTCCAGCAGAGTGAACTCCGCTCCGGATTCCAGCATTTTTAATACTTCAGCGGGTGGTATTCCATCCATATAGCCGTCTATTTTGTTACGGATGATATTTGCAGCTGTGATAATGTTGTCCACTGCCGGTGAAAACGGAGGAGCATAGGTCAGGTCTGCATTGCCCAGCTGATCAACAGTCATTCCGGCTGTAAGAGCTATGGAAATAATATCTATCCTGCGGTCGGCATTTCCGGGACCGGTTGCCTGCGCTCCCAGAAGTTTGCGGCTCTGCCGGTCCGCGATAAGTTTTAGAAACAGGGCTTTCGCTTCCGGCATGAAATGAGGACGGTCAGGTGCGGGGGCAAGGCAGGAGACCACATCAAAACCGGCTTCCTGCGCTTCTTTTTCTCCCAGACCTGTGCGCGATACGCTGTAATCAAAGACTTTGCAGATGGCACTGCCGAGAATACCGGGGAAAGAGTCTTTCCTGTCGCAGATGGCATTGGCGGCGACACGGCCCTCTTTGTTGGCGGTCGATCCCAGCGGGACATAAGCGGGAGCCCCCGTAATTATATTTTTCTTTTCGGCGCAGTCACCGACAGCATAGATGTCCGGGTCGGAGGTCCGCATCTGATCGTTAACAGCTATGGCACGCGTTGGCCCGATTTCAATGCCCGCATCCGCAGCCAGTTTGGTAGCTGGTCGCACACCCACAGCCATTATCACTATGTCCGCGGCAAGTTCACCGTTGTCCGTGATGACTTTTTCAACGCTGTCCTTTCCCCTGAATTCCGTAACGCGGGTGCCTGTCTGAACCTGCACTCCTTTCGATTCCAGATGCTTTTCAACAAGTCCGGCCATTTCCGGGTCCATCATGCTGAGAATCTGCGATTGGAATTCAACAACGGTAATGCGGCATCCCATCTCATGAAATGCCTCTGCAACCTCAACACCTATCAGTCCGCCTCCTACGATCACCGCATTTATAGCATGATGGGCTTCCAGTTTGGCTTTGATACGGTCGGCATCGTGAATATCTTTGAGATTGTAAATATTCTCTAACTGTACGCCAGGTATTGGAGGAAGCGCAGATTCCGCTCCTGTGGCCAGAACCAGTTTATCGAAGGGTAAATCTTTCTCATCGCCGCTTTCAGGTTTTATTGTAACGCTTTTTGCATCACGGTTTATTTTGAGTGCCTCGGTATGATTCAGAACTTCCGCGTTTTTGACGTCACGGAAAAAAGCGCTGTCCCGCACTGTGCCCACTGGTGTGGACATAAGTTCTTTGGAATCTTTGACAAGCCCTGAGATATAATAGGGCAGGCCGCAGCCGGCATAGGACAGAAATTCACCTTTTTCCACTATAGTGACTTCAGCTTCGGCACATAGCCTGTTGATGCGTGATGCGGTTTTAGGTCCGGCGGCTACTCCGCCTATAACAATGACTTTCATACCTGATTCCTTTCTTAAGCAGCTAGTTGTTGTACAATTTCATCCTGAGTTAAGACATGTTTTATTTCTTCATTTTCGTCTAGAATTAGAATTTTATATTCGTGTGTCCTTTTCATTTTAATAAGAGCTTCCGTAAGTGATGCCTGAGCGGAAATGAGTACAATCGGTTCCATGGAAATATCTTTCAACGGGGAATCCATAGATTGACCGTCCGCGATGTGATCAAGAAGTGACGAGGTGGTAATTATTCCGACAGGGCGTTCATCCTCATCAATAACCGCAAAGGAATGGATATGTTCCTCTGCGAGCAGACGCAGTGCATCGTGTAAGGTTTTATCGTCATGCAGCGAGAATACACCTGACTGCATGATATCTCTGACTTGAATTTCAGGGGGTGCGCCGAATATTCTGTCCGTGAATCTGACATACCAGGCAGCGGATTGTACCTGGATTATGTAGGCAAGTGCAATTATCAGCGCAATCTGAGATCCCTTTTCGCCGAAAGCTGTCATGGCTATCGCCAGCGCAATAGAAAGATTCCGCATTACAGTTCCGTAAACGAGGGCTATCGCGTTTTCACGGCTGAAGAACAGTTTCCCGATAATGGTGCTTACGGTGAAATTACATAGATACAGTATCGCCAGAGGGATAATCAGCGTGAAAATCTGACCGGGATCCGAGGATATGGATTTGGATTTGAGTGCTATGGCGATAAAGACAATGCCGATAACTCCCAGTGTGGAAAAGGGCGGGAAAACCGGTTTCAGATCTTTCTGATAGTGGGCCATACCGTAGCGTTTGATCAGAAACCGCTGCGTCAGGTTGCCGAGTACCAGCGGTAATACGACCACGATCATAATCTGGCGGAATATTTTCGCCATGGGAATCTCAATGACTGTGCCCATCAAAGCTTCAATGTAAACCGGAGTCAGAAAAGAGCCGATAAGCAGACCGAAGACGGTCATCTTCACGGCTGCCGGCATATTGCCGCGAGCCATGCCTGTCCAGGAGATGGTCATGCCTGATGTCGGGAGCAGACTGGCCAGCAGAAGTCCCAGTGCGATGTAGGGTGAATCGGGGAAAGCGATTCTGCCTATGCCGAAAGCCGCCAGCGGAATGGCCGTGAAATTCAGTAACTGGGTTGCAGCCTGAACTTTTACATCACCTCCCTCAAATACCTTTCTGATCTGTAAATTGATCATCATGGGATAAACCATCAGGAAGGTGAACGGCATGATAAGTTTTTTCAGAAAGGACATGTCGCTGTATTGTCCCGCCATAAATCCGGCCAGCATGACCAGCGGTATGACGATGGTCAGATTTTTCTGCAGTTTTTTCAGGTGATTAATCATTGCATTCCTCGTGGTAACTCCTGCATATGCATTCCAGAAGTCTGAATACATGGGGGTTGTCTATTCGGTATCTTACTTCTCTCCCCGAACGGCTTGATTTCAACAGCCCCATACGCTTCATCTGATTGAGGTGTATCGAGACCGATGACTGGGGAATCTGAATTTCATCTACAATACTCGAAACATTCACCTCTTCGTCCCGTTCAATAATTTCAATGATTTTCAACCTGTGGGGATGCGCAATCATTTTCAGAAGCATTGTGATTTCTTCCAGAAACTCAACGGTCAACCCTTGACTTTGAATACATGATTTTTTCTTACTCATAGTCTAATAGTATATTATAATATTGAAATATGTCAATGACTTAAATGCAGACGGAACTTGAGGGGGTGCGATTCAATTTAGTTGATCAACACGCTATTTGTCTCAAACAGCATACTAAAGTGTGTACTACGAACATAAAAACGTTTGTAGTACAGGCTTTAGCCTGCCGGATGAGACCATTTAGTCACGTTTCAACTAAATTGAATCGCACCCTTCACGGAACAGCTAGGTTTTTTATATAGGCTCTTCACCGAAGGGCAGAACAAACATATTGGTCGTTAGCGAACATGTTGTCGCTGGTAG
>JAWOEI010000100.1:0-52528 GCA_046482825.1 Kiritimatiellia bacterium | reverse complement strand
TCACAATACCGGCCGAGAGGGTGATGGCAAAACCACGGATGGGACCGGCACCGAAAATAAAGAGAATGGCCGCTGTCAGAAGCGTAGTTATATTCGAATCAAAAATCGCCAGGAAAGCACGATCATAACCAGCGGAAATTGCCGCACGCGCAGATTTTTTCGAAGCGAACTCTTCCCGGATACGCTCAAAGATCAGCACATTGGCATCAACCGCCATACCAAGGGTCAGAACAATACCGGCAATTCCGGGCATGGTAAGCACCGGAAGATCAGTTGCTGCACTGCCGGAAACTCCGGCGTCGCGCACAAACACGCCAAGAACGTTGGATACAATAATCAATCCGGCTGGCAGAAGAAACATATCCAGAATCAGAGCGATATTTGCTATCAATCCACAATAGGTGTAGTAAATCACCATAAACAGAGCCACCAGAGCTGTGGCAATGAGGCCAGCCGTGATACCGCTTCTAATGGAATCCCGTCCCAGAGTGGAATCAACAACACGTTTTTCGAGAATTTTCATCGGAGCTGGCAGTGAGCCAGCATTAAGGATATTGCGTAGAGTCGCAGCTTCCGACATGGAAAAACTGCCCTGGATCACAGCTTTGCCGTTGGGTATTTCTTCGTTGATTACCGGAGCGGAATAGAGTTTACCATCAAGAACAACCGCCAGTTGCCGGCCCACATCGCTTTTCCTGTTGCGGCTGCCCCCCGGAGCATAATCTTTTGTAATACGGGCAAACTCCGCAGCCCCCGCCTGCTTGAACTCAAGCAGAACATGCACACGTCCGGTCATCGGATCACGTTCAACTGTGGAGGTTTTCAACTCGCTGCCATTCATCTCCGCTTTTCGCAGAACATAATACGGCTGATAAACCGTTTCACCCGCGGCATTGATGTTTTCCTGCAGCATAAAAGCATAACGCGGATCCGGCACCTCAAAGAGAGACAGCCTTCGCAGATAATCAGGATCTTTTATCAGTTCCTGATAGGCTTGGGTGCGCACAAACGAACGGTTATCTGCGGCATACTCATAGCCCTCCGGCACACGGCCGGAATCCAGCAACCTGTCCACAAGCTCAGCATTCTTCTTGTGCACAAGTTTAAACTCCAGAAAAGCCGCCGCCTTGATGCTATCTTCGGCCTGCATCCTTTTATCGGCATCAACCCCGGGCAGCTGAACAGTAATCCGGTGCTTATTTCCAGCCTGTATGACCGGTTCGTTGACCCCCAACCCGTCGATACGGTTACGGATAACTTCCACCGCACGGGCGTCGGCATTTTCCATAATCTTGCTAACCCGGCGCTTAACCGCCGAATCACTAAGTTCAGGATTGCCTCCCTTGATACTGCTACGCAGCTTCGCCTCATCAATCGCCACGATAAAGCTGGTTCCACCCTTCAGATCCAGACCCAGGCGCACTTTTTCTTTAACAGGAAAGGTAACATACACCGACAAAACAGCAAGAATAGCAAGCGTCAGCCATTTCCAAAGATCATTTCTACTCATATCTCTTTCAGCTCCACATTACAGTACTGAATGCAAACTGCATGCGCACTCAGTAACCGGTATTGAAATCTACAAAATCAGTCAAGTTTCAGATTATAGCATAAATACAGACTTTTTTTCACTACAGATTTAAAAAAAACGTATTGTGTCCACAAGGTTAACTGTGAACAGCAGAGAAAACTGCATTTATAGCAGCCGGATCCGAACTCTCAATGCTGTTCATCCTCGATTTCGTTATCCTCCTGGAGAACCTGGCTGACGGAACCGCGGGCCACCTCGATAACCACCTTAGGTGCGATTTCCACCATAAAAGTCTTCTCTCTGGCTTCAGCTATAGTTCCTGTTAGGCCGCCCGCAAAGACAACCCGCTGTCCTGCACGTAATTCGGCAATCATACGCTGACGCTCTTTTTCTTTTCGCTGCTGCGGGCGTATCATCATAAAATAGAATATACCGAACAC
This sequence comes from Kiritimatiellia bacterium, assembly GCA_046482825.1. GTDB lineage: Bacteria > Verrucomicrobiota > Kiritimatiellia > RFP12 > UBA1067 > M55B167. The sequence goes on along the minus strand of JAWOEI010000100.1, from coordinate 50,557 downwards.
CAAAGCCATTGGAATCAGCATGGCACCGATTCCGCCCTGCTGCTGAGCTTCTGCAAACGTTATAAATGTATTCATTGTTTTTCCTTATCTGTTGGTTCATTCTCTAAATAAAAACCTTCACTGAAAATGCGGAACGGTCTGGCCGGGAGAATCAAATTCATCGAAGGAATCGAGCATACAGGAATCTCTCGGGAAACTCTTCAACCTTTCAGCAAATCGAATCTTTTCACCTTTTTTTCAGCATGCGATTTAAGCCCGTTCGGTCTTAAAACCGCTGCGCACTCTTTACGCCACTCACCAAAACTGTCGTTGGCAATGGCCTCGCGCATTTCGCGCATAAATTCGAGGTAGCGATGCATATTGTGTATTGTCAACAATCTGACCCCCAGAATTTCACGTACATTGAGAAGATGTCTGATATATGCCCTGGAAAAATGCCGGCAGCAGTAACAGGAGCACCCCTCCTCCACTGGACGGTCATCCATCTTATAAGAAGCCCCTTTAACAGGATAAGCTCCTTTACGTGTATACGCAGTTCCATGTCGCGCAACCCGTGTGGGTATTACGCAGTCAAACATATCGGTTCCACGCGCCACCGATTCTGACATCTGGTACATATCGCCCAGCCCCATCACATACCGGGGCCGGTCACCAGGAAGAAAACGCAAACCGTCCTCAACTCCTTTGAGCATAATATCCTCAGGCTCACCGACACTTACACCACCAACGGCATAACCATCAAACCCCATGGCGGTCAGCTCACATGCACACTTTTCACGCAAGGCGGCAAATTCGCCTCCCTGCACAATGCCGAAACGGAGCTGCCCTTCAGCACGTGGCTGCTTCAGGCATTCAGCGGCCCATTCAAGGGTCTTTTTCACGGAGCTGACGGCATAATTCTCTTTACAGGGATAGGGCATGCACTCATCAAAAACCATGGCGATATCGGAACCGAGAATACGCTGAACTTCCATCGCCTCTTTTGGTCCCAGAAACAAACGCGCACCGTCAACATGCGAGCTGAACTCAACACCGTCATCCCGGATCTTGTTCAGATTATTCAGGCTGAACACCTGAAACCCGCCGCTGTCGGTCAGAATCGGCTTATCCCAGGCCATAAAACGATGCAGACCGCCCATAGATTCCATCACATCCATGCCCGGCCGCAAAAGCAGGTGATAGGTATTGCCTAGAATGATTGAAGCACCCGACTCATGAAGATCACGAGGCTCAAGAGCCTTCACGGCAGCCTGTGTCCCGACAGGCATGAAAACCGGAGTGTCAATCACTCCATGAGCGGTAAAGAGACGTCCCAGTCTTGCTCCTGTGTGACGATCCTCTTTAAGAACCTCAAATCGTCCGGCGCAATCCACTCCTGCTTTTATATTGTCCTTACCTGTCATTTAACTGTCATAGTAAAACACAAACCGGGGCACCCCTCCAAGCACAAAAAGCACTCTTAAGACTATAAATTCAGATAAAATCGAGATTTTATTTCAGTTCTGTTGACATTCAGACGTTCATTTTGGTATATTTCAAATCCTTATGGGACAACAACACAGAAAAACAGTTAAACGCCAGAGGCGTGATGCACGAAAAAAACGCATAAAAGAGCGTATCCGTACATCTCTCAAAAAGTAATTTATTCCAAAGGTGCGATGGCCGAGTGGTTAGGCTGAGGTCTGCAAAACCTCCTACAGCGGTTCAATTCCGCTTCGCACCTCCATTTTTTAAGCTGCAGACTCTTCAGAGTCTGCGGTTTTTTATTGTCACTTAGCAGTCACAAAGACGAGAATAAAAATCGCATATTCACTCTGATTGAGTTATATTTTCAACAGGGTTAAAAGAAGAAACACAGCGAAATTTCATACTCTCCGTCAGCTTCTGCTTTCCGGCTTTCCGGCCCCAGATCACGGCTTCTGATAAATTTGGTACCTATAGCGGGAATTGCATGAAGGAAAGAAAGGTCACCTTCGAAAGACGGCAGTCCGGTTTTAGCGGGTTTCGGTCCATCACCCGGATCAAAGAGCCGCATAAAAAGATGCGGCTGGGATGCAACCACTGTAAAGGGGCCTTCCCTTGTTTTCAGTTCCAGCCAGTTTATATTGGCGAAATAACCTTTGAAAGCGGGATAATCTCTTATATGCCCTGGAACGGAATTGTTATATGCAAGTTCCCAAAGGCCGAACTGCGGCCCTCTCAACCGGTTTTTCCACACGCGGTAAGGGCCATCGCCCAGCCACCGTTTTGCATTCACTTTGCTCTCCGGATAATCGAAGGTGATGCCGTGAAAATTATAGGTTCCTCTGCATTGGTACGAGCAGGACATTTCCAGAAAGCCTTCGGCATGCATTTTCCAGATCAGGGTTGAAAATCCTCTGCCGGGATCGGCAACCTCTATAGTAATGCAGCTCCTGCCGCGGGATACTTCAAGTTCAGGAACAGCCGCTTTTTGGGACTGTTTCTGCAGCCTGTGAACCACACGGGGGCCATCAGCCAGTGAAATGTTCCGGCCTTCTTTTAAGATCCCCTTCAGCAAACCGGACTTACGGTTGAACAGAGCGACTATACTTCCCGCGGAGACACGCAATGTGTTTTCGTCCTGCTCCACACCCAGAGGTTTTAAGTGGCATTTTCCGGCTGCACGCTTCAGGTAGTATTCCGGGTCTCTGAGATTACAGGACCAGGAGAAAATCTCGCTGTTATCGACATCGAAAGCTGTCAGTTGCAGGATATCGCCTTTTATCAGATTATCCGGAAGCGGGAGTTTTAATTTCCCTTTCTTTCCCGGCTGTACGGATGGTCCTTTGACAAAGCCTTCGGCAACAAGTTCACCACTCCCCTTATCATTGAAAGACAGCGATCCTGTTATTTTCCAGTTGAATGTACAGGTATTCAGATTTCTGAAGTCATAGCAGTTCTCAACATCCAGAATACCCCCGTTCGCGACAACAGAATCCAGACTGAGCTGCACCGGGGACAAGATTTCCCTGATGGTGTAGAAACTGCCTTCCTTTTCGCGATAAGGGCCCACAATCCCGTCGGGAGCATGGTTGCCGTCCACATCCAGCATTCCGTCTTTATCAGTACGGACAACACCTTCATCGCAGAAGCACCAAAGAAAACCACCCGCACCGAGAGGGGTTTTTCCGAGCAGTTTCCAGTAGTCGTTCAGACCGGCCCCGTGCCCCCCGTCATACAGACCGTGAAGAAATTCGGTAGGCATGTAAAGATTTTCTCCGTTCACCAATTTCTGCACGGAAGCATATTTTTCGTAGTGGTCTGTATCAACACCGCCGAAATTAGCCCAGGGATGAAGGACCCTACGTCGTTGCAGATCATACTTGGCAAATTCATCGTCAACTTCTGTATTCCAGCCGCCTTCATTGCCGTTGTCCCAAAACAGGATGCAGGGATGCATCTGATCGCGCCTGATCATCTGTCGAATCAGACGTTCCGCAGTTTCTGTATCGTAAGAGGGTTTCTGCCAGCCAGCGAGCTCATCCAGAACATACAGACCGAGTTCATCGCAGGCTTCTAGAAAATGAGTATCCGGAGGATAGTGCGACATCCGAACCGCATTCATGTTCATTTCTTTAATCAGGCGTACATCAGCATAGCTGAGTTCACGATTCAGACACCTTCCGGAATCGGGCCAGAAACAATGCCGGTTAACACCTTTCAAACGGATCTTACGGCCATTGAGATAAAGTCCGTCCCCCGGCTTGACTTCAAATGTTCTGAAGCCGAATCGGCGGGTAACCGAGTGCACCGTCCTGTTCCTCCGGCAAAGCTCAAGTTTTATTTTGTACAGATCAGGTGATTCCGCTGTCCACAGTTTATGCCCTGTGAATTTTGACGAAAGTCTGATTTTTTCACGGCTTTTCTTTATATCAGCCGAAAAAGACCGGCCAAGGGGTTCTCCGTCAAGGGTCAGAACCTGAGCTTTGAGTCTGTCTGAATGCCTGATATTTTCAAGAAAAACATCCATCAGCAAAGATCCGTCAGCACGGGCGTCAACAGAAATCCAATCTATAAACTCTTCAGGCAGCGCTTCAAGATAAACCGGTCGGTAAATACCACCGAAAACCCAGTAATCCGCTTTACGCTCTGCCTGTTCAACGCTGCTGTTTGCGGACACCTTACTGACATTTACCTCCAGAAAATTTTCACCGGTTTTGACAAGTTCAGTAATATCGAAAGCGAATTGATAAAACCCGCCTTGATGGACAGGTCCGGCAAGCCTGCCGTTGACCAGAACTTCCGTGTCTGTCATCACTCCCTCAAACACGATTCTTATTCTTCTGTTTTTCCATTTTTCAGGAATGGAAAAAACGTGTTTATATTTACCCTGTTCTTTATGTTTCTTTTTATTGTGGCCGTAATTATAATTGCCGAAGCCCAGCAGCTCCCACTGAGACGGAACCGGTATTTTTGTCCATCGTCCGCTCTGACGTCCTTCCGTACAGAAAAAATCCCAATCAACCGCATCATCCTTCCCCCGTCCGGAAAGATACTTATATTCGGTTTCGGGGGAAGCCACAGATAAAGCGGGTATCATCAGTAAAAGGACAGAACAATTCATACATAATGAAAAGATTTTTGTTTTTTTATACATTCTGTTCATATTATTTTCCTTTTTTCAATCGTCGCAAAATGTTTTTCTGCCGTTCGACGCAGTTCAAACCAACGTACATACCAGAAAGAAACTACTTTGGATAATATCAAATATTTCTGTTGACTACATCACTATACAGTAATTTTCATTCCAGTTTATTTTACACCTTATTTGTGATAGTCTTTTTCGGAATTGAGGAATAAGTGCAATGAACATTGATAAATATTTTAAAGACAACCGTGAACGGATTCTTGATGAGTGGTTCACCCTGCTCAGACTTCCAACCCTTGGTGCGGATCCTCTTAGGCTTAATGACTGTGCCAGAGCTGCGGCCTGGCTCAAAAAATACCTGAAAGCAATGGGGTTTGAAGTAAACATTCAAACTCCGGATAACGGTCTGCCCGTTCCAATTCTTTTTGCCGAACGCAGGACTTCCGGTTCCGGCACAACAGTATTGTTTTACGGACATTATGATGTTCAACCCGCAGATCCGCCGGATCATTGGGAAACTCCTCCATTCAATCCGGTTATTCGAGGAAATCGTGTTTATGCACGAGGAGCACAGGACAACAAAGGACAAGCCTTTGCTTTTCTACAGGGCATCAAGGCTCTTATTGATTCCGGTGAGAAGTGTCCTGACATAAAAATTGTCATGGAGGGGCAGGAAGAATCGGGCAGCGCCGGCTTGCTTGAGCTGGCTCCGAAAGTAAGTGACAGACTCAAAGCGGATATCCTCGCCGTATGCGACACATTATGCGCTTCAGACGGACGACCCGCTATCATAGCTGGACTCAGAGGAATACAGAATCTGACAGTTACACTGAAAGGTCCCGCATATGACCTGCATTCCGGTGTACATGGGGGTGTTGCCCCCAATCCGGCTCAGGGAATTGCAGAACTTGTGGCAACATTGCATAACAGGGACGGATCAATTGCGGTGGAAGGATTTTGCGACAGTATTATTTCACCATCAGCGAGCGAAATCGATCTGGCATGTGCTTCACAGCAAAGTCCGGAGGATTACTTTAAAGAAGTTGGATGCCAGCCCCTTGGCGGTGAACGCTCTTTAGAACCTGCTGTAAGAATCGGATTCCGCCCTTCAATAGAAGTTAACGGAATATACTCCGGCCATAGCGGTCCGGGACCAAAAACCGTAATACCCTCTGAAGCAACCGCCAAACTGAGCATGCGACTTGTTTCCGGGCAGAAGATTGAAAATACATTATCCAGGCTTAAAGCTCACCTTGAAAAACACTGCCCTCCAGGCATGCAAATCGCTTTCTCCGAAATTGTAGAAGGCGCCCCGGGATTCCGGCTGTCTGTCAACACTCCTGTTTTTTCGATTGCAGAAGATGTGCTTAAAGCTATGGACAAACGCGGCCCTGTTATAAAATGGGAAGGAGCATCGATTCCTGTCGTAGGGGCTCTTCAGAAATACTCCGGCGCCACTTCTCTGCTGGTCGGTTTCGGGAGGGAAGAAGACAAAATTCACTGTCCGAATGAATCATTCGGACTTGATCAATTTCAACAAGTCATGAATTGGTCATACAATCTCTTGCAGGCTTTGTCATTCTAAAACAAAAAAAGGCCGGTTAATAAAAACCGACCATAAGAACTACAGCGAAAACTTTTTGTTATCTCTTGTTACATCTTTTTCTTTTACGGCAGGCTTTCCTGTCACCATCCTTTTTATTACAAGTGTTGTCTCTTGCATATTCTTTTTCCGGACAGTTCTTCTGTTTTGAGCAGGATTCCTGTTTGCGACAATCTTTCTTTGCAGATGGGCAACAAGAACCGCCGGCAGCTTCAATCGCAACAGGGGCCGCCATCATCATGGCAGCAACCAATGCCAATACCATTGTAGATTTCTTCATTTTTATCTCCGTTAATTGTTTCTCTGATTCAGCGTATTTATATAATTCGCATGGAACGTGCCAAAAAACAAACGCACCCCTCATGAGGATGCGTGCGTATATATACAGCCTCAACCGCCTGTATTTCAGCTTAAAACCACCTCTAAATCGAATATGCGGTCACAGTTGATTAAGAAAAGGCGACAATCTGTCCGGGCAATGCGCCGGAATGTCACTCTGTGATACTTTGAGTCTTTACAGCTGCGATCATTTTTTTAATCGTCATCATCCAGCATTGAATGGTCCACGATATCCTGCTGCATTGAAGCCACTGTCGGTGAGAGGTCATCATCATCCAGTCCGGCTGCAGCAGTCGGAGTATTTCTAAGAGGTCCTTGCGTTTCTTTTTTATTAAAACGCATTTTCTTTCCCTGGCCATATGCGCCGTAACGGGATGTATAGCGATAGGCATAGCGATAATGATAATCATACTGACTGAACTGATTGCGACGACCGAAATCGACATCGTTGACAATAACGCCTATAACTCTCGCACCGGATTCAGCCAGAGTTCTGGCGGCATGTTTGATAGGTCTGAAGCGGGTTCTGTCAGGACAGCACATAATCATAACCGCATCCGCCAAAGATGCGAGCACCATAACATCACCTACAATACCGAACGGAGGTGAATCAATAAAGACGCGGTCATAATTCTGGCGGGCCCATTCAAAAAACTCGTTGATTGATCCGCTTCCCATGAGATTTGCCGGATTGATTTCTGAAGAGGCTTTTGAAAGCACCAAATCCAGATTTTCCAAGCCGCTGTCAACAGCCAACTTGCTGAAATCCTGAAATCCGCCATCTTTTATGGCATGCGGGAGGCTCTTGAAATCAGCATTCTTTTTCCCGAAGATTCTTGCCAACCGCGGCCGCCGCATATCACAATCGACCAGCAGAGTTTTCTGACCGCTCTGTGCGCATGAAATCGCCAGCGAACAGGAACTGATGGTTTTACCCTCTCCCGGTTGCGTACTCATACAGAGAAGCACTTTGCTGATCTCAGCATAACGGGGAGAATCGAGCAGATTCCTGAGGCCAGCGACAGCTTCGGCAAACTGTGAAAACTTATCGGTTTTCACAGACAGAGCCAGCTGTTCACGTTTCTTTCGGCGTACGTGCGGAAAGACAGCAAGAGTTTTAAGACGCAGGCGTTGTTCAATGTCGGAAACGCCCACAATCTTATCCTCGAGATGATCCAGGATCAACACGAAGAGAATTCCAAGAATAAGTCCTATTGCCGAACCGGCGGGGAAAATCAGCATGGGATTCGGCTTTACCGGTCTTTCGGGTTCAAAGGCTTTTTCCACCTGTTTGATAATCGCGGTATTTTCATCAGCGGCACGCTGAGCTTCGGTTGTTCTCTGCAGAAGTGCCTTGTAATTGATATCCGCGACCTCACGTTCACGTGCCAGCTGATCAAGTTTCATCGTAGCTTCAACAGTTTTCAACTCAAGATCGGAGATTTTTTTCTTTAATTTCTGCTGCGTGGGCGTCAGTTTATCGAGTTGGCGCTGCAAAAGATCGACATTCGCTTTACAGGTCTGCAATGCCCGGTAAACGACATCCGCAAACTGTTCCTGAAAGATTTCGGTTTCTTTCTCTTTAACCCTGACTTCCGGATGGTTGGCAGTAAATCTGGCCAGCAGCGAATTTTTTTCGGCCAATGCTCCCTGCAAACGGGAATACGCTTCTCCGATTTCCGCTGTTCTGGGAATGGAATCCGGAAGACTGCCGAATTTCTCCGGCTCATTCTGAATAGCCTCGAGGGTTTTCTTCAGCTCTGTAGCTTTGGTTATCTGGCTTTCAAGTGAAAGAATTTCAGAACTGACTTCATTCAGAGCCTGTTTGGCCATTTCGCTTTCGCTCTCCATACTGTCCAGCTGGTGAGCCACTCTGAATTTAAGCATCTCTTCATCAGCTCGCTCCAGGGCGCGTTTCTGCTGCTCTGTTGTCGCGTGCAACCAGGCAACAGCAACCTCAGCTTCATTTCTATTCTGATCGGATGTAAAACTCTCCGCAGCATTGGCGTAAGCATTGGCCAGGTCAGCGGCCAGTTTTTTATCCGTTGATTGAACAGTAATAGTGATCAGGCGGGAGCGCCTCTGCAGTTCCATTTTTGAGGATACTAAGGTACTGATGAGCTCCTCGTCCGAAACAGTTGAACTTGGATAATCACTGCGATACTGTGTTACAATCTGATCTATAACGGCGCGTGAACGCAACCTGGCAAGCCGGGTATTAAAAACCTCACTCACAGTACCGCCCTGAGCCTCAATAATCGCTTCCCTTCCGCCGAGAATTGTGGGGCGACGCAAACTCATCTCAAAAACACTGCGGGCTTCATAAACTACTGGTGAAATCTTGAAAACCGCAAATGAAGCAACCAGACCGATTACGACAAACACAAAAATCGTTATCCAGCGCTGGGAACAAACCCTTATCATCCTTCCTATTGTAATTGCGCCAGTCAGAGAATCTTCGTCGTCTCCTATACCGCCACCTGCCCCTCCATAGTAATAACCTCCGGCACCGTAACCGTATCCCGGACCACCGGAGTACATTGTAGCAGGCGGACCCCCTCCGTAATACATAGCAGGTGATCTGGGCGATGTCGCATAAGCCGCAGGACTTCTTCCGCCGTAATACAGGGCTGAAGATTTTGACGATGCATTTGCAGCTGGAGACTGCCCTCCATAGTAAACAGGACGACTTACTTTTTCTCTGCTTTCATTTCCCTTATCATCACTCATAAAAATTCTCCTATAAACTCCGCATCTATCGTGAAGGAAGAAATCCCGGCATACAGAGTACTACAATAAAAAAGGACATCACAACAGCCGGATATCTGAAGGGACTGAAAATAAAACTTTCCCCGAAACAGCATAATGTTACCACAACACCCGTAAAGACAAAAGGCGATATCCGAAGAAGATAGGGACGCCCCGCATTGCAGTCTTCAGTGTTTTTAACCCATGCCACGTGTGCCCTGTAACACAGAGGCATCAACAAAGTAACGATAAGAGCAGCAATGGCAGCACTTCCGAGCAAACCGAATTCACAAAGTATCTGAACAGGATCGTTATAAACACATCCTTTGTTAAGTACTACATTTCTCCAATCAGCATCATTTATAACAAAACCCAGATAGTGCTCAAATCCGTTCGCTCCCACACCAACCCACATATGTTCTTCCCAAATACTCATGGCAGCGTTCAAACGCACTGTTTTGGAATCAAACAGCTCAGTCCAGTAAGCTGTGAAATCGGAAAACAAACCGACTTTGGATACAACCGCACTTTCCGGAACTAAAAATAAGGGAAACAAGATAATAATTGTCAGTATTATAGCGCAAAGCAGGTAAAATTTAATCAGAAAGCCTGACGGCACATGAAAGGAAAGGTAAACGCCCGCATACACCAGAAGGAACAGACCGGCAACTGAGTATAGAAGCAATGCTGGCAACGGAGCAAAAAACAAGAGCCCGATAAAATTGAAAACAATGCCAGCTAAATACAGCAATTCCGTTCTTCTTTGCCGAACAGACTGCGCTTCCGCATAGGCTCCGATTGAAATCAGGCACCAGAAGCCGAAAAGGGTACCCATGCTGCTGGATTCAGGGTTCATCATCAGATTACAATATGGAGAAACATCAAGACAACCCGAAAACACAGCATATACCGCATACAGACCGCTAATACTACACAACCATTGCAAAAGCCGACGTTTGGCTCTTTTTCCAACCGCGTTTCTAATACAGACACCTGCCGCGACAATGGCTGCAAAGATATTCGTTAAGCGGAAGGAGTCCATCTTATACACACCGGAAGGCAGCCAGCTTAAATCCGGGCGCGAATAATTCCATACGTTTGCACTTGCATCATACACAGGCTCAGATCCCCCGTTATACCACTGAGCCGCAAGATAAATTATCAGGAAAAATCCGGCATAAAGAAAAGGATCGGAAGAAAGGGATCTCACTACCCTCAAACGGGCTTCCGCAAGCGTTTCACCCCGATACACAGAAGGGAGAAGAACCAGAAACTCACAAAGAATCACTGACATCCAGAAAAGAAACGCAAAAGAAACTGTTTTCACAGATTCCGGCAATACCAGCCATGTCAGCACAACCGTGCAACCGACATTTGCAACAATCCAGTATTTTGTGAATATTCTCTGAAGCATAAACCGCGATTCTATCAGCAACCGGAAAAAGACGCCTGCGCATTATTCAATACAAATCAGACGTCCTTACTCAGGTAAATTTTATTGAAGTACCCACTGCGTATCAGTAACGGAGATTTAAACCGAGAGTTCCGCGATACCGGTCAAATTCATCTGTTTCTTCCTCCGAAACCTGATCTTCATATTCTATACCGGCATAAAGACTGGCATACTTCTTGAGTTTATAGCGGGCCAGCAAACGAACAGAGTAGCGGTCATCGTGTCCGGAACTGGAAACCCCGTTACCGTAGTTGTATTCATATTCATTTTCCTCACGACGATAAGCCAGATCAAAGGATGTGGTTAAACGCCGCGTAGCCTTGTAAGATAATCCGGCCGAAGCGGTATAATTCTGAGTCGCCTGGTTTGCCTCTCTTTCACTCGGCTGAAACTGACTTGATCCGGCGAATGTCGCCGACAGTCTGCGGGAAATCATCCAGCTGACACTGCCGTTATACACAAAGCCGTTGAGTTCATCACCTTCGGCATAATCGAAGAAAGATGTACCGGCAAGCAGACGATATCGGATACGCTCGGTAGCCCGGGAACCGAAACCGGCCATCAGAGTATAACCGGTGCTGTCACTACTGACGCCGTTCTTCGCGCCGTCACTGTAATACTCCTGATATGACCCACTCAGAATCAGATCGCTTTTAGCGGTAAGCTGTCGAGCCAATTCCATGCCCACGGAAACCTCTTCCCATCCGTAAAGTGCCCCGTACTCATCCTGATCCCGGTCATACCACAGATCAGAATACATACCATGAACTGTAGCACTGGTTTTTTCACTGAAATCATAGGAAACCGCAGCTGTTATATCAAACTGGTTACGGTCGCGCCAGAGGCCGTTTCCGCCTGAATCATCGGTGAGTGAATCACTCTGTGAAGACAAAGTAAAAGTCTGTCCCAACATAACGGACAGACCTTTCGGCGATTCCCAGAAGAAATCCATACTCTCTCCGTAACTGTCTTCATCCAGGCGGTCATTGTCTTGATAAAAATCACGCCGGTACCAGACAGTTGCATTAAGCCCCCAGTCATTACCTTTGTAATTCAGATCAACACCGGGATGCACAGAAAAAATGTGGTCATCCTCTTCATCCTGCTCTGCGTAATTCACATTGGAATCATAGGTATATTCGAGATTGACAAACGGAGAAACCGACAAATTATTATACCTGAATCCCCGTGATTCCTGCGCCTGCGACCATTGCGCCAGTAAAGCGACACTCAAAAAACCTACTGTAGATCCGAGCAACGTTTTTTTGCTTATCATAATTTATGCACTCCTTAAAAAAACCGCAAACTCAAAGTCAAACAACATTCTCAACCTGCCAACCGTGAGTTGCATTTATTCTGCTTAGGGAAGATAACAAGGCGGAGGATCCCAAAGCCAACCATCTGTATTAAACGTCTGATTCTGATATCCTTCTGGAACAGGTCTCGGCACACGGTTAATACCAAAATCGGTCGGCTGATCAAACCCTGTCTCAAAGCTTATCCACGAATTATTGAAAGAATCGACAGCACGTGTTTCCGCATAAGGCTTATCGGAACGCATTCTGAACAGATAAGGCTGTACGATGGAATGCCCGAGAACCCGCTGAAATTCGTTGACATCTATCTTGAGAGGCTGAACATCGGCCGCCGCAAGCAAGGCATCATAGTCGCTGTTCAGTGCGGCAGGCAGCCAACCGGCTACCAGACGTTTTGTCCTGTCGTCAGAGAAACGCGCCAACAGATTTGTTTCGAGATCCGCATTATTCGTACCGCGAAGAAAAGCCAGTACCACAAAAGTGTCACGAACCGCCGTATCCTCAGTCATGGCATTGCGCTTTGCGGCACGCTCCACAACTGAAGCGGCTATCTTTTCGTAAGCTTCTTCCGATAATTTATTAAAATTCTGATCAAATCTTTTTGAAAGCTCCTCTGTTACAACAGGAAGAAAAGTTACAGGGACAGTCGCGAAAACCTCAGCTATTACATCAAAACGCAGATCGCCTTTCGCACCCTGGATACAGGCAACTGCCACATTGACAAAGTTGGCCGCACGTTTTTCAGGGTCAACCGGCATACGGGAAACAGCTTTCATCGCACGCTGCACGAACTCAATTTTGTCAGAGTCGGGCACCTGCGCAAAGGTTTCTTTCAGCACTCTTTCCTCCATTATGGAGGTGCCTATTTTCTTCAGCCACTGGGAACGCTTAAGCTCGACACCTGCAACCCGCAGGTTCAAAAAGACGAGACATAACGCTACAACGGGATATATAACTGTTGGACTCTTCATTATTTTACTCCTCGCATATTCGGTCAATACCAGGACTCGGGAACAAAAACGACATCACCCGGCTTTAATTTGATATCCTGCTTCTGGTCTCCTTGTTTTCCGATCGCTTCGATATTGACTTCAAACTTTTTTAAATCACCGTTTTTTTCACGCCGCCACACAAGAACCTTTTTCTTGTTGGCCATCTGTGTTACTCCGCCTGCCATCATAAGAGCTCTTGTTACAGTGAGATCCCGTGTGGACGGCATATCCACAGGTCCGAACTTGTTCACCTCGCCTGTCATCAGAACCGATCCCCAGGGCGATTTCATGCCCGGCTGATACACAAAATTGACAGTAACCTGCGGATCAATGAAAAACTTCTTGTAGCGTTCGGTAATCACATCCTGCAACTCAAGCACAGTTAATCCTTCACACTCGACGGCATCAATTAGTGGTAACAGAATTTTACCGCTGAGGTCAACTTCTTTCATGGTTTCCTGCACCGCCGTTTCACCTGAAGCAGTAACGCTGATCCTCAACGTCAACCCTGCACGGATCAATGGCTGGCCGTCCTTATAGTCAACATACTCTGCCTGATTGCCGAAACCGGAATTATCTGCGTCTTCATCTCCAAAAATCCGGCCAGTAACACCTGAAACAGCATTGCCAACAATACTGCAACCGCTGAGCCCGATAATAGAGATACTAAATAATACCGATAAAAAAAATCTATAAACCAGGTTCAACTTTTCCTCTTTCAAAATCTAAAAAACTGTCTCGTCTAAATATGTACCAATATTAGCACCTTTACAGTGAATCAAGCAAGCTAGAAATATGTTAAAACTACTATCGGTTTCTAGTCTTAATTATCTATGCTGCAAAACAGGGTCTATGTAGCATATTTCGATCCAACTATATACAGTTACGCACATAATTCTCTGGATCCTATCGAGCAGATAATTAGTGATTATGATGCAGCAACTATTATACAATAACGGCATGAAAAAGATTCTTAAAGTTGCTGTAGGCTTGTCTGGCGGGGTGGACTCCTCCCTTGCCGCAGTGCTTCTGAAAAGGAACTATAATGTAGAAGGCGTTACAATAAGGCTGCACGAAAGTTTTTCCTCCGGATTAAATCAAAGCTCCTGTGGAAATGAAGAGGCTGTCGAACGGGCTCAGAAAGCCGCGGACGAGTTGGCTGTGCCTCTCCATGTAATCAACGCATCTGAAGATTTTTTTAATAAAACTTTGAAAAAATGCTGGGAGGCCTTTGAAAAGGGCCAAACACCGAATCCTTGTCACATTTGCAATAAAACTGTCAAATTTTCCAAACTTTGGGAAACAGCTGAAAAGATAGGCGCGGACAGAATTGCCACAGGACATTATGCCAGGATAACATCTGACACAAAAAACCGGCCGGTTTTAAAACGGGGCATTGACAGGAAAAAAGACCAGTCATATTTCCTCTCGGGAGTTTCGCAGGAAATACTGCGTCACACATTATTTCCTTTGGGAGAGATGAAAAAAAGCGAAGTGCGGGAACTGGCTGCGCATTACAATCTGTCAAATGCTGATCAGAGCGAAAGTCAGGATCTCTGTTTCGCCAGCAGAGGAAAACATTTTTCAAACATTCTTCAAGAAAAATTCAAGGGCAGAAGTTTTACGGGAGTGTTTATTGATGAGACCGGAAAAGTTCTGGGAACACACGAAGGCACTCATCAATATACGATAGGGCAGCGAAGAGGTCTGGGTTTTGCAACCGGGTCCAGGATGAAAATCATCTCTATAAATCCTGTCACCGGAATTATTACTGTAAGCGACAGAGAAGAAGCGGCGCACAAGGAAGACTGTACAGCACGCCCTTTTCAGTGGTATTCCGACCCGCTACTGGCTGGCGACAGCGTTATCGCACAGCTTCGTTACAAACAGAATCCGGCCGAAGCAGTTATAACAGAGACAGACAATCTGTCTGTCTCTGTCAGATTCAGCAATCCGGTATTCGGCGTAACTCCCGGACAGATACTTGTTTTATACAGAGATGACTGCGTTCTCGGATGGGGCACGATCACATGCTGATCACTCAACCATAAGATCGGATACCAGTTTTACGAAACGCTGCGGATCCTTTAAAGAAGAGCCTTCACTCAACAAAGCCTGTCCGTAAAGCAAGTCAATATAGTCCTTCACCCGGCCATTTTCCGGATCCTTTTCGAACATAGACTTCATCTTCTTTATCAAAGAATGATCGGCATTCAACTCAAAAAGCCGCAACTGTTTCGGCACATCCTGATTCATTGCCCGCATCATTCGCTCGACACCGGGACTCATGGCACTTTCATCGGCCACCAGACAACATGGAGATCCGGTCAGCCGCGATGAAAAACGGACCTCTTTAACATCATCCTTGAGCTCATTCTGAATAAACTCTATAAGATCTCTGGACGACTCCTGCTCTTTTTCGAGCCTCTTTTTGGTTTCCTCCTGTTCCTTTGCATCTCCGAGTTTCAGGTCGCCCTTATCTATGGGAACGAATTTCTTTCCTTCAAAATCGTTCAGCGACTGTACAATCCACTGGTCCACAGGATCCACAAAAAATAAGACATCAAAGCCGTGCGCCTGAACAGCCTCCAGATGAGGTGACTGCCGTGCGGTTTTCAGATCTTCCGCAATAAGATAATAAATGGAATCCTGATTCTGCGGCATAGCCTCAACATACTGTTTAAGCGAAATCATATACCCCTGTTCTGTTTTATCAGAGGCAAACATCAAAAGATTTTTCAGCTTTTCGGCATTCTCCCAGTCGCTGTGCAGTCCCTCTTTGAGAATGTGTCCGAAGGAAGTGTAAAAATTCTTATATTTTTCCGGATCGTCTTTCATCATGTCTGCCAGAGAATTCAGCACCTTGCCGGTAATATTACTTCTGATTTTCCGCACAACGGCATCATCCTGCAGAATTTCGCGGGAAACATTCAATGGAAGATCGCTGGAATCAACAACCCCTTTCACAAAGCGCAGATATTCCGGAAGAAGCATATCGAAATCCGAACCGATCAGCACATTACGTACATAAAGATTGAGGCCGTGCTTCTGATTGGGCATCATCAACTCGAAACCTGCCTCCCTGGGAATAAACAGAAGGGAACGGAACTCAACAACTCCTTCCACTGCAACATGAATGGTTTCCAGAGGCTCCCGGTGATCATGTGTTAAATGAGTGTAGAATTCATTATACTCTTCATCCTTCACCTCTTTTTTCGGACGTTTCCAAAGAGCGGTCATGGCATTAAGAGGCTCGGTATCTTCTTTGGGAGGCTCTCCATTCTCTCCGAATTTAACGGGATATGCGATAAAGTCAGAGTATTTTTTGACAAGCTCCCGTACCCGCCAGCTGTCCAGATACTCTTTCTGGTCCTCTCGCAGTTTAAGCACAATTGTTGTACCCGGAAAATCCCTGGCGGCCGGTTCCAGTGTATAAGAACCATCGCCGCTTGAAGTCCATTTAACAGCCTGCTGTCCATCACCACGTTTCAGCGTAATGACTGTAACTTCGTCCGCAACCATGAACGCTGAATAAAACCCGACTCCGAACTGTCCGATAAGCTTAGGAACATCCACATCCTTTTTTTCCTGCAGGACCTTTACGAATGCCTTGGTACCGGAGCTGGCAATGATTCCCAGGTTCCTGTCCAGCTCATCCTCACTCATTCCCATACCGTTATCAGAAACAATCAGAGTACCGTCATCCTTATCCGCAATAATATCAATTTTCCATTCAGGAGCGTCTCCCACAATGCTTTTGTCTGTCAGTCCACTGTACTGCGCCCTGTCTATAGCATCAGAAGCGTTGGAAATCAGTTCACGCAGGAATATCTCCTTTTTCGAGTAAAGGGAATGTATTACCAGATCCAGCACCTGCTGTATTTCAGCTTTGAAAGTATGCTTTTTTTTCGCCATAATAATTAATTTATCCTTTCAGTTCATTAGTCCCTTCCTCGAAGGGCAAAATCCCGCCATGCGGGATAGATGATAAAATTGCAGGCTCGGCGGCGTCCCACCACCATAGTCCCGCTTGCGGGACCGATGGCGGATGCCCTCACCGGGCGTTGGTGCGCCGCCGGGTGGGGCACCCGGGCCTACAGTGCGCCGGGTGGGGCACCCGGCCTACAGTCACAAAAAACAGGAAGTTGAATTGGCATTTCCGTAAGTCATTATCAGCAAAAAGATAAAAGCTTAATTTTGCCCAGATGAAATTCTCAAGCAGCCTGCGGCCCAAACTGTTAAACACCTTCAATCATCGCTCCCTCCGAGCAAACCTGAACGCATAACATAATAAAGCAGGGTCAGCAGTGAACTGACAGCCGCCGCCACATATGTCAGAAATGCCGCATTCAGCACTTTCCCGCTTTCGTCAGCCTGCCCGGGAGAAACAATACCCGAAGAAACAATATACTCCTTAGCCCTTGCACTTGCATCCCATTCCACAGGAAGGGTCACAACAGAAAACAAAAAAGCTACCGCAAACATTATTATACCCGCATACATCAACAAAGGAGAACGGAAAAGCATGCCCGCAAAAAAGACATAAAACGAAAGGCCGCTGCTGAAGCTGGTAACCGGAACAAGAGCAGACCTCAAGGTCAGCGGAATATAGTTGGCTGCATGCTGCAATGCGTGACCGGCTTCGTGACAGGCCACACCGATCGCCGCCAGCGAGTTTGATTCATATACATCAGCAGACAGACGCAAAACTTTTTTCGTCGGATCATAATGGTCCGACAGAAAACCGCTTGTCTGTTCAACCCTGACATCGTAAATACCGTTGCGTTGCAGCATACGTTCCGCCGCCCGCGCCCCTGTCAACCCGGAATAAGCCCGTATTTTTGAATACTTTTTAAAGGTAGTCTTAACCTTAAAAGATGCAATACCCGCAAAAATAATTGCCGGTAACATTATAATAATGTATATAGGATCTATAAAAAACATTTCAATTATCCTTCCGCATCAAAATCAACTGGGAATTTAGCAAAAAATATACCACCGGGAAAAAAAGCACCGGAATAAACGTTTTTTGCGTAAAACAGCGGTATTTTTCAGTCTGCAGAACAGACTGTGTCTCACTTACCGGGTCTTTTTGGCACAACCCATCTTAAATCGCGCAATTTTTTGATGAACCAGTGGAGGTAGTAACTCAGGCTGGCATTGATTAAGCGGGTTATACTCTTTCACTGCCCCGGTTATATTACGATTAAAAACTGTTTCAGGTTGCAACCACATTCACCAGTCTGTTAGGCACACATACAACCTTTACGATCTTTTTACCTTCAACCGCCGCTTTAACCGCATCGTTCTTCAGAGCAATTATCCGCATGGTTTCCTGGTCCAGATCTGTATCCATCATTATACGTGCTTTAGGTTTTCCTCTTACCTGTACAAGAATCTCTCTCTGAGCAACCTTGAGATATTTATCATCGTATTCCGGCCAGGAAACATACGTAACAGTTCCGCTATGACCGAGAAACTCCCAAAGCTCTTCGCCGAGATGAGGCGCGAAAGGCACCAGCAGCAAAGTATATATCTCTGCAGCTTCCCGGTTGAGTTTTCTGTTATTACCGGCAAACCGGTTTAGAAAAATCATCATCTGACTGATGGCTGTATTGAAACTCATAGCCTCCAGGTCATCGGTAACTTTTTTAATTGTTGCGTGCAGCACCCTCAGATCCTCATCGTTCAGAGGCTCATCCGTCAATTCCTGAGTTGTTACCATACGATATGATCTTTTAAGAAAACGGAATACACCTTCAACCCCTTTGGTATTCCAGGGTTTAACCGATTCAAGCGGGCCCATGAACATCTCATAAAGACGCATGCTATCCGCTCCGTATTCACGGATAACATCATCCGGATTAACAACATTTTTGAGCGATTTAGACATCTTTGCAGGAAACTCGGTCAGCTTTTCTCCTGTCTCTCTGTGGAAAGCACCTTCTGAACGCATTTCCACAAGCTCCATAGGCACCAGAACACCGCGTTCATCCTTGTAAGACAGGCCAAGAATCATGCCCTGATTAACCAGTTTCCGGAAAGGTTCCTTCGTAGATACATATCCAAGATCAAAAAGAACCTTGTGCCAGAACCGGGCATACAGCAGATGCAAAACCGCATGTTCGGCACCTCCCACATAGAGGTCAACCGGCATCCAGTATTTTTCTTTGGCCGGATCAACCGCGGCCTCACTGTTCTTCGGATCCAGATAACGGAGATAATACCAGCAGGAACCAGCCCACTGAGGCATGGTATTGGTTTCACGGCGACCCTTCATTCCTGTCTCAGGATCAGTATATTCCAACCAATCAAGTGCCTTGGCAAGAGGAGGTTCGCCTGTTGCACTCGGCTTGAAATCATCCATTTCCGGAAGGGTTAAAGGAAGATCGTCAACAGGCACCAGTCCGGCGCATCCGTTTTCCATGTGAATTACAGGAAACGGTTCCCCCCAGTATCTCTGCCGGCTGAAAAGCCAGTCGCGAAGCTTGTATTTCACAGCGGCACTGCCTATCCCCTTCTCCTCCAGCCAATCAACAGTACGCTGCTTTGAATCCGCGACTTCCAAGCCGTTTATATCCAAGCCTTCCTTATTAGCGGATCCAATCATTACTCCGTTACCGGTCCAGCATACTTCACCGGACAGAACATCATCAATGGATACTCCCGCAGCCGCAGCCTCTTTTTTATCAGGTGAAATAATACATTTAACAGGAATATCAAATTTTCTCGCAAACTCAAAATCGCGTGTATCATGCGCCGGCACAGCCATAATACTTCCCGTACCGTAACTAATAAGCACATAATCGGCAATCCAGACCGGCACCCTGTCTCCTGTAACAGGGTTGACAGCATAAGCTCCGGTAAAAACCCCGCTCTTATCCGTGTTGAGGTCGGTACGGTCCATATCACTTTTCAGGGCAGCCTCTTTGACATAGGCTTCCACAGCTTCACGCTGTTGATCAGTGGTAATCGCTTTTACCAGTTCATGCTCAGGGGCAAGAACCAGATACGTCGCACCGAAAAGTGTATCAGGACGCGTTGTATAGACTGTAACATCCCTGTCGTGACCAGCGAGCGAAAAACAGACTTCAGCGCCTGTTGATCTGCCAATCCAGTTCCGTTGCATTTCCTTGATACCCTCAGGCCAATCCAGATCATCCAGATCTGAGAGCAATCTCTCGGCATACTGAGTGATACGGAGCATCCACTGGCGCATCGGTCGTCGTTCCACCGGGTGAGCGCCCCGCTCACTGCGCCCATTGACAACCTCCTCGTTAGCCAGAACCGTTCCGAGGGCCGGGCACCAGTTAACCGGCACTTCAGCTACATAAGCGAGCCCTTTTTCATAGAGTTTTTCAAATATCCACTGAGTCCACTTATAATAGGACGGATCAGTTGTATTGATTTCCCTGTCCCAGTCATAACTGAAACCCAGGGCCTTGATCTGTCTGCGGAAATTGTTCACGTTTTTTTCTGTGGTCTCTGCAGGATGTGTTCCGGTTTCCACAGCATACTGTTCCGCCGGAAGGCCGAAAGCATCCCAGCCCATAGGGTGGAGAACATTAAAACCGCGCATACGCTTATAGCGACACAGAATATCTGTCGCTGTGTAACCTTCAGGATGCCCGACATGCAAGCCGGCCCCGCTCGGATAAGGAAACATATCAAGACAGTAGAATTTCGGCTTCCCGGGCACAAAATCCTCTGCCTTAAAGGTTTTATTCTTTTCCCAGTAGGCCTGCCACTTCTTTTCAATCGCTGTGAAATTGTATTCGTTTGTCATAAGCTCTTTTCCGTTTGTTCAGCAACTAATATTATCACAGCGTCGAATCTCTTGCCACATCAGAGATTTATGTTGTATGATATATTGTGTGACAATGAATGAAATCAAAGAACTGATTCCCGGTCTCTATCGAAAAATTCTGAATGAACTCACGCCTTCTGAACGTAAAGTAATCCTGATCATACTTGTTTTACTGGTTCTTGGCGCAGGGGTTGAGTTCTTTCGTTCTCTTTAAAAAAACATGCCGTTCTCCCGCTGTTAGAACGGAAGAACGGCGCAAACTTTCACTGATTTCTTACTCAGGGGCATCGTTGTTTTCGAGTTCATACACGGTAATACGCGGATCCTCCATTTCAATCACCCAGCGCATATAGAAACGATCCCTGTCGTACTTCGTCAAAATAAACTCGTATGGATTCTCAACAAAAACCCGGCACTCATTATTCAGATCAAAAGAATCAGCGGTAAGATAGAACTGCTGGATCATATCCCAATCCTCCTGTTCCAGATCCTGTTTGGATTCCAGTTTAAGCACAGCCGCACCCTGAATATTTGTCAAGTTGTTTTCATTTAACTTCATTTCAAGCCTGACATGCAGATTGGTTTGTCCGTCAAAACTGAAATCTCTGATAACACAGTTGAACTCATTCGATATTGTCGGATTCGCATCAAGCCAGTATTGTTCTGTAAGTGTCAACTCCCTTCCATCATAGAACATGGGCACAAGCGGAGCCTCGGGATAACTCAGCACCCAGTTGATCACAGTGGAATCGCCCTCGTATTCCGACAGGTCCTCACGCAGATTAACCGTTGCCCAGATATCAACATCAGTACTGATTTCATCAAGAGAATATGTATATTCCGTCAATTCTGTATCGGTAGGCAGTTGCTCAACTCCGTTGGATGTAAGAGAAACCAGCCGGTACCAGTCGTCGATTTCATAATGAACATTTGTGGAAGATCCGATTCGCATTCTAAGCGAATAATCCAGCACTCTTTTGCCGTTCTGACTCCCCCGCAGCCGCGACATGGAAGAGTTGATCATTGCATTGGAAACGCCCGGGAAAAGGTCTGCGGCATCGGGCAGCTCCTGAAGACCGTTGGGCTGCCCAGGCGTATAATTCAAGATAAATTTTTCATGATCCTGATCATAATCGGAAAAAAGCGGATAAACCCATGTGTTGGTGGAATCGCCTGTGCCGGTTCTGGAAAGGGATCCCTCATTCTGCTCCTCCCCGACATAAACGAATCTTCCTTCAGGATCAGCCGCTGCCCAGACTTTACCGTCATAATAGGATGTTGTATTTCGGTCTGCATCATCATAAGCTATAGTCTGTTCATACATGCCCTCGGGACGCCGGAGCCGCAATCCGCCGGGAGTCCTTGCCGGCATGTCCCATCTCAAGCCAGCATACCCGAAATCACTATCCAGCACCGGTGTCTCCGGATAGGGTTGCTGTGTTTCCGCTATGACAAAGAATGCATACCCGTTCGTCACCGGATTCAGACTAGGCATGTCGGACGGAAGAGTAATAGTATGAGTCACATAATCAGACTGCGTTACGAGATCCACCTTCCAGCCACTCAGATCCAGCCATGCCGGCGTTGCAATTTCTATGTAGGCGTTTTCCCAAATTCCATGCTTGATGACAAATCCGTCACCGTATATCAGATCACCCACATTAATCTCATTGATCCAGACCGTGCCCGGCGGAACACTGTACACAATATAGTACGGCGACCAACCCTGATCCGCTTTTTCCTGATTATAATCGACAGGATAATACCAGTCAGGGGTCTCAAACTCCTCCTGATATTCATACAGGGGAATTCCGCCGAGATAGCTGGCCCAAACGCGATACTGCACCACAGAGCCGCCTTCCTGCCCCAGAATACCGCCTATCTGACTTTGCGGCAGACCGATTTCACCGCCATTGTCATTCCTGGTACGATACAGCCCCGGCTCACCGGCAACCTCATGCATCCGCCTGGTCACCACCGAACCATCCCAGTTATCAACACCCCAGGGATCATCACCCACGTAATAACTCACATACACGGTAATGTTGGACGGGGAGAGCTTCTGGTTGATTAAGCGTGCTTCAACATGCACATCCTCGTAAGTCAGAGGCTGCTTGCGTGTACCGAATCCCCCGTCACGTTCAGTCAGCAGCAGATCAACATCGACAATATCAAAACCGGGATAGATGGGCTCGGAAATCACAACCTCTTCAAGGCAGACCCGATTGGCACCGGCATCCAGTTCTGATTCAAGACGAATTGCGTTGTATAAACTGCCATCGACAGGTTTAAAGGCGTACGGCTGATAGAATTCGTGGTCTATACCCTCAAACTGGTGAATCAATATCCAATCCTCACTGGGCAGGCTCCATCCATTGGTCGAAGCATAAACGTAAACCGTGGCCGGAGAACCGGGCTCATATGCCCGTGCCTTAAATGTGATCTCTCCCAGACCGTTCATCAGAACCGGACTCTGCAGATGAGGATTATATCTGTCAAGAGGTGAGGGGCTGGCCTCATCAAAAGCACTGTTGTTAAGGAAGCATCCCCTGCTTTCATCAAGAAGCAGGCGCATCGGATCCGTTGAAGTTATTTTACTGTTGTAGGATTTCCATGAATCCACATCGATAAAAGGTTCATCCCACACAACCACATTATCCAGCTCAACCAAGGCGTTGGTGTATCCGCCCCTGCGATCGTTCAGAACCCGGATGTAGCCGGTGTCATTAGTACCTACATAAGCCGACTCATGAGCCCAGTCTGTTACATTGGAAAAAACAAAGGACTGAACATCATACCACTCTTGTGCATGCCTTTCCTCCGCATACTGCACGGTCAGCTTTGCAGGAGGATTGAGCACACGGAAATCAAACTCCATCATGCCCATTCCATTCTCCAGAAGAAGCGATCTGACCGCCTGGGCAACTGTGGGATCACCGCGGTTATGATTCAACTGAACGGTATGATTGGTGACATCACCTTCCATGTTGGTAACAATCCAGGCTTCTGTCGCCAGCCATTTTTCAGTGGATGATATTCCGCTATAAATTTCCTTGCCATGCCAGGATTTCAACTCCAGTTCATCCACAGCAACATCATTATCGCCATCCCCGACCTGAAGCAGAACAAAGTTGGATTGCCACAATTCAAAATCGATTGTTATCTCATTGTATTCAAAGTTGGATACTGTCTTATGAGAATGCAGCGTCCAGCTAGCAGTCCCCGGAGCGTCAGGGACATCCGGCGAATTGTAATCCGCAGGCTGTAAATAAACATCCAACTGCTGATCGGGAATAACCTTGTAAAACCCGGGCGTTGACACATCAGTTCTGTACGCAAAAACACCGGACGGTAAATACCAATCGGATGGTGACATTTTGTCTTCAGAAGTGCCGTCAGGAGCACCGCTGTTATTGGCATTGCTTCTTCTGACGGCCGAATATCCTGTCTCGCATTCATTACAGAAAATACCGAAAGTTCCCTGAATCAGAGGGTTTGAACTGTCCGTTACCTCTATAAGTCCGCTTGTGTTTGAATACAGACAACGTATTTTTGTTGAGGAACCCTCGTTAAAAAGACCGATCTGCATCAACCGGCTTGATCCGCCCAATGAGTAATTATAAATGGTTTTATTCTTCAGGACAGACGACACGCCATCACGCCATTTTATTATGCTGAGTCTCAACCGCGAATCCTGTACCGCATTAACGGTGTCCCGCATATCCTTCTCCTGGGTAATCCTGAACTCATAATACGAATTCGGACTGGTGTAATAGGCTACCAGAGATATAGACGGCTCTTCAGGAGAAACATCACCGCAAGCGACCTCTGCCTGAATAACATAGTTATAATCCGAAAAACTACTCAAATTATAACCGATGTCATAGCTATCCGATTCCTGACCTATACGGGCTTTGAGCTTCAGGGTCTTCATGCCGTCGGGAAGGGTCGCGATCTGATTGTAAACATAGCCCAGACCGAGAACCGGATCACCGCCTTTAAGACGCAAAGCCAGATTCCTGTAATTCACTATTCCGGGAGGATTATAAACTGTGTCGAGCGTCCGCTCGGAAACATAAGCGGCACTTCCGGCCATCCAGTCTCCGGGTGTATAAAACGGATCACGATGATATTCGTTTGTTGACGACACATAAGCGGTAAACGACTCTGTAAAAGTCTGATCCTGACTGGCTTCCCACTGGTCTAAAATATCAGGCTCACTTACATCCGGATATCTTCTTTTATCAGCCTGTCCGCTGCTCTCGGAGAAGTAATCATCCCGCGCAGGCCAGGAATTGAAGTTCTGATACTCCGCTCTGTTGGCCAGAAACTCAAGCGTATCTGTATTAAAACTGACTTCCATATATCCGCCGTCGCTGACACTGATCCTAATTCTGGCATCCTGATTGGTAACAACCCCCACCCCTCCGAAGGGAAGAGTCGGAGTACGACTCCCTGAAGATGTCAGAGATGACCAATATACGGTATTTGTTTCAAAACTTACGGAGCCTTCAACATACTCGTTCTCCGCAACGAGCGACCAAGTCAGATTCGTCGGACTTATACCAGCCAAAGGCACAAGCCCGCGCCACTTATAATCATCGACAAGATTCATTTCTATAGGAATGTCATGCTGATCTGTTACTATGCGCA
This sequence comes from Kiritimatiellia bacterium, assembly GCA_046482825.1. Classification (GTDB taxonomy): domain Bacteria; phylum Verrucomicrobiota; class Kiritimatiellia; order RFP12; family UBA1067; genus M55B167. The sequence continues at coordinate 25,037 of JAWOEI010000100.1, read as the reverse complement.
CGGACCCGTATTTTGAATCATAGGGACGCAGACGTATGGAAAACTCTTCAAGCTCATACTCGCTGCGCAGCTCTACCGGTGAAAGATTTTCCGAAGGATAAGGATATTCAAAACCTGTTGCAGTATAATCGGGAGACTGATACTCATACCCGCTGAAGTAACAGACAAAGTAGTACTCCAGATCGCCTTCCTGCTCCACTGCCGGCATCTCGAACTCGTAAATCTCACCATTACCATTCCCGTCACCGGTTCCTTCCACCAAACTCATCAGGTTTGTCTGCCAATCATCAACCTGCTGGTCAAGATAACGCCAGCGGGAAACCAGAGAAACAAAACGCTGGTCCGTCAGAACATTCATATCTTTATTATCCACAGTACAGCGCACCGTAAACGTATCATTCGCATCGGGATAACCGGGATTACTGACAACTTCAGACTTGGAGATATCCACGCCTACAGGCGGAGGCGAAATTCTTATGTTATCCACAACTATAAACTGGTCATCCTCAGCTAGAGACCCCCCTGACGTTTCTTCACGTTTAAAACGGATTTTCGCCGCATCCCTGTAATTAAATTTGCGGAAATAACGTGTAAATTCTCCCTGTGCACCGTCAGGGTGGTCAAGAATAACGTTATCAACTTCTTGCCAATGGTAAATTTTAGATCCGCTTTCCTGCGGTTCCATGTCAACATAAGCCCATGAATTGGTGTCGAACATATTAGTCGCCATATACACCTTCAAGTACATAGGATCATAACCTTCGGCATTCTCTGAATTAACCGCATCAAAATAGATCGTTCCGACACCATCGGCATAATAAGGGGATTCAATATACGCCCCGGCCAAATTTCGCAGATTGCCTGCTTTATTGCTTACAGTTCCCACAGGAACAATAATACCGAAATTCAGCGCGTTTCCGCCTCTAACCTCATGTAAATACCACCCGGCGTCATGAACGTGATAGGTACCGTCAAGCAAAGGTTGCCCTTTTTTGGACGGAGCATCCTCTCCGGTATGCTCCCACACCGGATCATCATAATCATCGAAAATCAAAATGCGGCTGTCCGACAATTCTGTATCAGGGGGTGTAAGAGCGAACTGCCAGGACATATCAAAATAATCGTTCCCTCCCATACCATCTTCATAAAGTTCAACGGGAGATAATGATTCCGACGGATAAGGAAAATCAATCCCTGTCCCGGTATAATCCTGTGCCTCAAAATGCCCACCGAAATCGCAGACATAGTAATATTGAATCTGCCCTTCGATGGGAACCGGAATATTTTTTTCGTACTCCAGCCCGATTCCATTTCCATTGCCTGTGCCGACAACATAGTTTAACTCAATACTCTGCCAGCTACCAAAAATGCCACCTTCCTCAGGGGCAATCTGATAAAAAAGCGTTACCGTCGGTTCGGTGTTTGCATAGTCCGAATAGTAATGATCAACACTGCAGTTCACAAAAAGATTTCCTGCTGAAAAATCCGGTTCAGGATTAATTTCAGAAGAAATATGAGCAATCTCAGCATATGGAGCGGGGTAGGAAACCTGAATATTATCAACTACCAGAAACTGATCATCTTCACTGGAGGATTGACTGCTTACATCAGGACGGACAATCTTGAACTTTGCCGCATCTCGATAATTCAAGGTGAAATTGTAGCGGCCAAAATCATCCCCGTTATAATCGAGAGTCTCTGTCGCCACCTCAACCCAGTTATACTCATGTTGAGCATCTTCCTGCGGCTGGATATCCGAATAGCCGCCGCCAGCCCCCGTATAAATCATATTTGTGGCAACGTATAACGTGAAAGAGGTTACATCCTCTGAATCCACAGCCTCGAAATAAATTGTTCCTATACCTTCTTCATAATAGGGCGATTCGATGAAAGCGCCTGCAACATTTCGTAGGTTTCCCGCAAAATTCACCAATAATTCATCCGGTGGCACAACCACTCCATAGTTTCCTGCAGAACCACTTCTGACCTCCGATAAGTACCACCCCTCACTATGAGTATGAAATGTGCCATCAAGCAGGGGCTGCCCGTGCTTAATAGGAGCATCCTCTCCGGTATGCTCCCACACCGGATCATCATAATCATCAAAAATCAGAATCCGGCTGTCCGGCAGGGTATTATAGGCAAACGCATTTATTCCCGATACCGCGATCATAATAAAACAAAGAATATTGAAAATAACTCTCATAACAGAAAATCCACACGATCTTCAAAAACGATTCTTCAACTGCTTGTCAGGATTTATAAAGCATAAAATATACCAGTATTACTAATGCATACTCCGCAAGAGCGAACGATCGACCTCATCACCCAGACACAAGTACTCGGTTAATTCCTTCAAATCGCTTTTAGCCCCGCCCAGGGGTTCCATAAGCACACCGACATGTCCGTCAGCATAAGCGATATGTGAAATATTTCTTTTCCCGACCCGGTGATTGAATCCGATATACTCATCCGCATTTTCAGGATCAAGTCTGCCGTCCCCTCCCTCCGGGGAAGTATCTATATCATTTTTAGGCAGTTCAGCAAACATCAGAACCGTTTCCGCCGTCCGTGAAATTCCGTCTAAATCAAACGCAAAATCATTATGTCTGTGAAAACCCAGACTGCTTTGCCCATGCCAACGAAAATAATAATTCATAACGTAGGAACGCCATACCTCTTCCATCCCGTCTGCTTTTGCCTGTTTCTTAAAAGCGGGGCAGCAATATATTGAAGCATCCTTGCTGGTATAAGACCATAGCGAACCGTTGGTTATCGAATTAAACGCCAGATCACCTGTCATCTGAGGCAAACTCATCTGACCGAACTGCTTTGATGAACTGGGCCATGTAGCAGCTCCTGTCCAATTCACCCACCCCTTTACCTCGGTATAACGCAACTCTCCCGAATTATTGGAATCGACACTCACATTTTCAGTCGGAGAAGCAAGCGGGAAAGCACCGTTTTGAACAGCATAAGCCAGAGAAGCCTGTGCAAGATTTCTCAGATTCGTCTTGCACTTCATGTCACGTGCCCGCTCACTTACTTTAGGCATACTCACAACCAACGCCGCAGCAAGTATGCCTATTATAGACATCACAATCAGCAGTTCGACTAAAGTAAATCCTTTTTTACTGAAATTCATGGCACTCCTAACATGTCTTTTAGCATCTCTCCATTCTCTCTTTTATTGCTCTTTAAGGCAAGTGTTTTTATTTTGTATTTTTCACTTGCCAAATCGGAAGATTTAAGTTGAAATACTTTTTTAATTTCTTATGAATACGAAGGTTAGGAAGGATTTCATCAAATGCGCTGGACGCAGACACTTTTAAATACACTGAGGGATGATCCGCAGGATGCGGAAATTAACAGCCATAAATTGATGATCCGCGCCGGTCTCGCCCGTAAACTCGCCGGAGGATTGTACACCTTTATGCCTCTGGGATTACGCGTCCTGCGTAAAATCAACACCATTGTCAGAGAGGAAATGAATCGGGCCGGTGCACAGGAAATTCTCATGCCGGCACTGCAGCCAGCTGAACTATGGAAGCGTTCCGGCCGACTTGAAACAATGGGCCCGGGAATGTTTAAACTGAAAGACCGCTCCGACCGTCTCATGACCCTGGGTCCTACACATGAAGAAGTGGTCACAGAACTTCTTTCGGGCGAAATCAACTCCTATCGCCAACTGCCCTGCACCGTTTACCAGATCCAGACAAAATTCAGAGATGAAATACGTCCGCGTTTCGGCCTCATGAGGGCGAAAGAATTCATAATGAAAGACGCCTACAGCTTTGACACATCCATGGATGCCGCCGACGCCTCCTATAAAGCGATGTTTGACGCCTATGTGCGTATATTCAGGCGTTGCGGACTTAAAGCCAGGCCTGTGGAGGCGGATACCGGAGATATAGGCGGCAAATGGTCACACGAATTCATGGTTCTTGCCGATTCCGGCGAGGACGGCATCATTGAATGCCCCGCCTGCGGTTACGCTGCGAACCAGGAGAAGGCGGAACGCCATGTAGAGACGGAAGCCGGATCGCCCTGCCCTGCAATAGAGGCAATCGGAACACCCGGTGTAAAAACCATCGATCAGCTAGTGTCATTTCTGAAGTGCGATGCATCCGAATTTGTAAAAACTCTGATTTATCTGGCTGACGACCATCCCGTTGCCGTTATTCTGCCCGGCAACCGCGAACTAAACGAGCATAAACTCAAGCATATTATTGAAGCAGATACTCTTGTTCCGGCAACAGAGGAAATCGTATGCAAAACAACCGGCGCCCCGGTTGGATTCGCGGGCCCTGTGGGGCTTAACATAAAAATTTACGCCGATATTTCTCTTAAAAATGCGACAAACCTTATTACGGGTGCAAATAAAGCCGATACCCATATAAGGAATGTCGACATCGAACGTGACACAGAAGTACATGCATTTGAAGATCTGGTTGTAGTCAACGAGGGTGATTGCTGTCCGCACTGTACAAAAAAAATGCGGATGAAACGAGGTATTGAAGTCGGACATGTATTCAAACTCGGAACAAAGTATTCAGAATCTTTCGATGCAAAATACCTGAACGCCGAAGGGGAAAACATTGAAATGGTTATGGGCTGTTACGGCATAGGTATTACACGGACCTTACAGGCTGTTATAGAACAAAGCAACGACAAAGACGGCATTATATGGCCTGTTTCCGTCGCTCCCTTTGCTGTTGCTGTTCTGAATCTGGATCCTTCAGACGAGCAGGTTGGAATCGTTGTTGACGAGCTTTATCAGAACCTCACGGACACAGGACTGGACGTTTTTATAGATGACAGGAATGAACGTCCCGGGGTCAAATTTAAAGATGCCGATCTTATCGGATGTCCGATTCGCGTCATCGTCGGAGCACGCGGATTAAAAGAAGGCTGTCTGGAAATCAAAAAGCGACGTGAAAAAAACAGTCTTAAAACGCCAGTTGCAAATGCAGTCAAAATAATCGAGGAAATTTCAGCCTCACTGCAGAAAGAATGCGTATAAAACCAGCAGATTTTTTTGATACAGTTACCCGAAGGAGTACCCTATGCATAAGAAAGTAAATTTCGGACCTGGAACATCACTTACAAAAAAAGAGCTTGTAGCCTGGATTGCAGCTCACAAACAAATTGAAGAGATGGAAATTTCCCATCAGCAGATACAGTCAATTGTTCAACTGGCTCTTGACGGAATAACCCGAGCTCTGGCCGAGGACAAACATGTGGAATTCCGCGACTTCGGCGTATTTGAAAAAGTTACCCGTAAAGGTCGTATCGGTCGCAATCCGAACAAACCGGAAAACGAAGTCCGTATTCCCGACCGCAAAGTCATCAAGTTCAAACCCGGCAAAGGTATGCGTGAAATGCTGGCCAACCCCGATCCCACTCCGTTGTGAGTTAATCAATGCGTCAGTCGCTATAAAATCAGCTTCATATATTCAATGTCCAATGTCAGACGTTCAGAATTTAAATGCCCAGCCCCCGCCAGCTCTCTTCTGCTCCCTATTCCCGGATTAAAATGAGTAAACACAACATATCCTTCTCACCCCCACGCGGCATGCGAGATTTTTATCCCGAAGACATGGCCTGGCGTAATCTTGTCTTCGATGCCTGGAGAAATGCTTCAATCAAATTTGGCTTTCAGCCCTATGATGCCTGCGTGGTCGAATCACTGGAACTGCTTCAACGTAAAAGCGGAGAAGAAGTCTCTGAACAGATTTACCATTTCGAGGATAAAAGCGGGCGTAAACTTGCACTTCGGCCCGAAATGACCCCCACTCTTGCCCGCATGATAGCCGCAAGACAGGGGCGACTCACATTCCCGCTCAAATGGTTTACAACAGCTCAATGCTTCCGCTATGAACGCATGACACGCGGACGCAAGCGCGAACACTATCAGTGGAACATGGACATTGTCGGTGAAGAAAGCGTCTCAGCTGAGATAGAAATTCTGGCTGCCGCTGTTGCTTCCCTGAAAGAAATGGGGCTGCCCGGCGAAACCTATAACATCCATATCAATAATCGCGCTCTTCTGTCAGAACTGCTGGAAACATCAGGAATTCCGGAAGATCACCATCCAGCAGTCTTCCTGGCCCTGGACAAAAGAGGCAAAATCAGCGACGATGAAATCAAAGGACTGCTCGAAAAAGAAGGCCTTCCTCCCGAAGCCATAGAAAAGACATTCGGACTTCTGGCTGTCAGAAGTCTGGAACAGGCTGCCGAACTGGCCGGACCCGACTCTCCTGCAATCGCAACTCTACATGAGCTGTTCCGGCTGGCGCACATCTACGGCATTGCTGGCAACCTGCTCTTCGATATATCCGTTATTCGCGGCCTGGCCTACTATACCGGTATTGTGTTCGAGGCATTTGATTCCAAACGTCAGTTCCGGGCTATATTCGGAGGCGGGCGTTACGACAGTCTTCTCACAACTATCGGCGGCAGCCCCACGCCCGCAGTCGGACTCGGGTTCGGTGATGTTGTTATTCTTGAAGTTATCAAAGAGTATCTTGACGAACAGGCGAACTCAAAACGTAACGGCGTGATTATCGGCTATATGTTCCCTGAACAGCGTGAAACCGCCATGAAACTCGCGACATTGCTACGGTCTCGGGGGGAAGATGTCAACCTGATGCTTAAAAAACTCAAACCCAGACAGTTTTTTTCAAGAGCAGGCGAAAGCACTGCAGCTGATGCAATCTTCATCGGGCCGGATGATGTGGAAAAAGGTACAGCCTTCCGCAAGAATCTCGCAACCCGTGAACAAACCGAAATCCACTTGATTTGAACGCAGTCTTCCCTGCGTGTCACAGCGCATCTTTGATGGAGACACACATGCCCAAATGCATTGCAATTGAGGAGCCACCTATGAACGCAATGGAACCCGGTAAGAAAGCTCCGAAATTCACCCTGCTGAAGTAGCCCTGATAAACCGTCCAGACTGAAAAAATTCGATAAGAATAAATCACTGAACTTCACTCTCCTTTCCGATCTAAACCACAGCATTGCTAAAAACAGCGTTTGAACTTATACTTCAAAGTAAAAGATATGGAACAGCAATGAGAAAAACAATAGGTTTTTTCAGTATATTCTGCATTTCAGCCGGCGCAATGATAAGTTCGGGGCTGTTTATCCTGCCCGGTTTGGCATTTGCCAAAGCCGGACCGGCAGTCAGCCTTTCATACTTCATAGCAGGGTGCGTGGCGCTGACCACAGTATTGAGTCTCTCCGAGCTGATGACAGCCATGCCGAAATCCGGGGGCGACTACTTTTACGTCTCACGCACCTTCGGTCGGCTATTCGGTACAGTATCGGGGCTTCTGAGCTGGCTGGCGCTTTCTCTCAAGAGCGCCTTTGCTGTCATAGGCATAGCCGAGCTGATCTATCTTGTATCGGGAATTCACCTGACGGTATCGGCTGTCATACTTGCAATAGTCTTCACCGGAATAAATCTTTTAGGTATAAAGGAGGCTCTGCGATTCCAGATTATACTGGTGCTTATTCTGATCGGCATCCTGCTGGCATTCTTCGGTCTGGGCATGCAGAATATCGTGTTACAGCGTTTTGAACCGTTTATGAGTCATGGTGTTAATGCGGTGTTCTCGACCGCCGGTTTTGTTTTCGTCTCTTTCGGGGGAGTTCTGACCACAGCCAGTATAGCCGGAGAGGTCAAGAATCCAAAGCGCAACATTCCTCTCGGGCTGATCGGATCAACGATGGCCGTCACACTGCTTTACACGCTGATTACCTTTACTGTTGTCGGGATGATTCCCGGGGAAGCTCTGGAAGGCTCTTTAGCACCTGTAGCTAAAGCCGCCCGTTCATATGAAAAGCAGACTATGTTCATTGTTATTATGATCGGGTCACTGCTGGCCTTTATAACAACTGCTAACGGTGGAATTCTGACGGCATCAAGATATCCACTGGCTCTATCCCGCGACAACTTGCTGCCGGTTCTGTTCGGCAGAGAGAGCATAAAGCGGGGAACCCCCTATGCGGCCGTAACAGCCACAGGCATACTGATAGCCATATCGGTTACACTCAAGCTGGATCTTCTGGTAAAAGCGGCATCCGCAGTGATCCTGCTCTCAAATATTTTCGCTCATCTATCAGTCATCGTAATGCGCGAAAGCAGGGTGGCCAACTATCGTCCAACCTTCAAGGCACCGCTTTATCCCTGGCTTCAGATTGCGGGAATAGCCGCATTCATTCTGCTGATTGTTGACATGGGTACTCAGCCTATACTCATAAACCTGTTCTTTATTTTTGCGGGCATCGTGCTTTATTTTTCACGCAGAGGCAAGTCCAAGCTGATTTCCCCCGCTCTGATGCACCTGGTTAAGCGCATAACAAACAAAGACCTGATAACCGGCAATCTTTCCAGTGAACTCCGTGAAATTGTTGAAGACCGCGACGGCATCGTGCGCGATGAGTTTGATCATATTGTTGAAAATTCGATATATCTGGAAACTGACAAAGCTCTCAATCTGGAAAAACTCTGGATAATAATCGCGAAGGAACTGCACAAATCCCTTCCCCTGCACTCCAGTGAAGAAATCGTACAGCTTCTGAGGCAGCGCGAAATGGACGGCAGTACAGCCATCAGTGAATTTGTGGCGGTGCCTCATATTATCATTCCGGGCAAAGAAGAATTCAAAATCATGTTTGTCCGCGCTCCGGAAGGTATCTGTTTCTCGGAAGACAGTCCGGAGGTAAAAGCCGTTTTCGTACTGATAGGCACAAAAGACATGCGCAGACTTCACCTGCGCGCTCTGGCGGCTATTGCGCAGGTGGTGCAGGGTGAAGATTTCGCGGATCGCTGGAATGATGCCCGCAACCACAGAGAACTGCGCGATTTATTTCATCTCAGCAAACGAATACGAAGAAATTGATTTTATAGCAACTGACATTATATACGGGAGAGAACAAAATGCAGAACGTGTGGTTTGCCCTGGGACTGACACTTTTTGCCGGCATGGCAACCGGTATCGGCAGTTGCATCGCTTTTTTAGCAAAACGTACCAACTACCGTTTCCTTTCGGTTGCAACAGGATTCTCAGCCGGTGTCATGCTTTACGTCTCTTTTGTTGAAATTTTCTACAAAGGATTGGCTGCCCTGGTTGCATCCTACGGAGATCCCGCCGGGCACTGGATTAATGCCGCCTCCTTTTTCGGCGGCATGCTGCTTATCGGACTGATTGACGCATTTATTCCCAATGCAGACAACCCGCATGAAATTCACTCCGCCAGAGAATATGTGCCTCTGCATGATGCCAATGCGCCCGATCCGGATTTTGATGACCTGCAGGAAACAATCCGGAATCAGACAGAACCCGGGCTACATCATCACAAAAGGCATAACAGCAAACTGATGCGTATGGGCCTTTTCACGGCATTGGCTATAGGCATTCATAATTTTCCGGAGGGCTTGGCCACTTTTCTGGCAGCACTGCAGGATCCCAGTCTGGGTGTTGCCATAGCAATAGCAATCGCGCTGCATAACATCCCCGAAGGAATAAGTGTATCCATCCCGATTTACTATGCTACGGGCAACAGAAACAAAGCCTTTCTTTATTCTGTTCTAAGCGGATTAGCCGAACCGGCAGGGGCTGTCATCGCCTATATTGCATTAAGAATGACCCTTCACAGTGAAGGCGGAGTGATACCGCCCCAGATAATGGGATTTCTGTTCGGAGGAGTCGCCGGCATCATGGTATATATCAGTCTGGATGAGCTGCTGCCGACAAGCCGGGCATACGGCAAAGGACATGACAGCCTGCTGGGACTGATAGCTGGCATGGTTGTCATGGCGTTCAGCCTGCTGCTTATGAGATAAACGAGACTCCGTAACCGTTTCTGCAGGCCGGGTACCTTCAGCTGACGCACCAACGCCCGGTGGAGCATCCACCGATATGCTGGATTGCAACGTTAAATGCGACAAAATTCATTATGCTTGACCTTTGCCCCCGGAAAAAACTAGACTGTCGAAATCTGCTCAGCAGAAGATGGGTGATGCATATCGCCGGGAAGATTTTTATGTAAAAGGAATTAAATATGCTGTTAGCACTCTGTTCGTTTCTTTTTTTCACAACGTCTGTACTGATAATCTCCTGGTTTAAGACCCGCAATGAAAATTTAAGTCATTCGGACGGTTATTTTCTGGCTGGCCGGTCACTCACATGGCCGGTAATTGCTGGCTCTCTGATGCTGACAAACATTTCGACGGAACAGCTGGTCGGCATTAACGGCTCTGTATATGCAGGCGGAACATCCGTAGCAGCCTAGGAACTGGTAGCCGTGGCCGCCATGGTATTTATGGCGCTTTTTTTTCTGCCTCGTTTTTTAAAAAGCGGCATTACAACTGTGCCGGAATTTCTTGAACAACGTTACACTCCTGTTGTTCGAATAATTGTATCCATAATATTTTTGCTGGCGTTATCACTGGCTTTTCTGCCGTTTGTAATTTATTCCGGCGCATTGGCAATGAACGGTTTATTCCGTATTCCTCAGACATTCGACATCAGCACGGAGTCCGGAGTATGGATTATGGTCATAGGTTTGAGTATCATCGGCGGTGTTTATGCTATTTTCGGCGGACTCAAAGCAATTGCGGTATCAGACATGATCAACGGAATCGGTTTATTAATCGGCGGATTTCTGATTCCGGTTCTCGGACTGATCAAGCTCGGTAACGGCAACATTCTGGCTGCACTGGAGATCATCGCCACACATCACCCGGAAAAACTCAATCCTGTCGGCGGGCCGGAAGACGCGGTTCCCTTCAGCACTCTTTTTACCGGTCTGTTGTTTATCAATATCTATTACTGGTGCACCAATCAGGCAATTGTGCAACGCACTTTCGGGGCCAAGAGTCTTGCGTAAGGACAGAAGGCCGTTCTTTTTGCCGGGTTTTTAAAAATAGTCGGTCTGGGCATTCTGGTTTTTCCCGGTGTCATCGCCTATCATTTATTCGGAGACACTTTAACCAACCCCGACATGGCATATCCCAGACTGGTCAGTGCTGTTCTGCCGAAATGGCTGACCGGATTTTTCGGTGCCGTGATGTTCGGAGCAATCTTAAGTTCATTCAACAGCGCTCTGCACAGCACTTCAACACTGTTCAGCATGGACCTTTATAAGAGAGTTATCAATCCGGAAGCCGACGATGAAGCCGTTGTAAAGGCAGGCAAGTACCTCGGTGTTTTTCTGGTGATTGTCTGCATTATTACAGCACCGATGATAGCCAATGCCCCCGAGGGTCTTTTCAATTTAATGAAGAAACTCGGAACTTTCGTCAGTATCCCGATTATGGCAGTTGTTGCCGTGGGTATGATTATGCGTCGCGCTCCGCCCCTGTCCGCCTATGTGGCACTGCCGTTCGGAATTCTTTTTTATGCGTACTTCGCATTTTTCAAAGACGGCGTATTCTGGGAAGGATGTAAATTGCACTGGATACATATTGCAGGTTTGAATCTGGTTATTCTGGTTGCACTTATGGGGATTATCCGCCTTATAAAACCCCTGCCTGAACCGCGGGATGTTAAAAAACTTCCTAATGCGAATTATGACATGACCCCCTGGTCTAAAGCATATCTCGCAAGTTTCGGACTTTGCGTCATTCTGGTTTTCATTTACATATACTTCGGCCGGTTTGGCCGCTGATATAAATTCCGCTTTATGGAAACACGTACTGAACAGGACAGTCTGGGTGAAAAGCAGGTGCCAGCAAAAGCGCTGTACGGCATTCATACCCGGAGAGCCGTTGAGAATTTTACGCTCAGCAACACACCTGTCCGGATGGAACTGATCCACGCGATTGCTGAAGTGAAAAAGGCCTGCGCCCTGACTCACAAACAGCTGAACGGCATGAAAGCTGAAAAAGCCGACGCCATCACAGCGGCCTGTGACGAAATCATGGAGGGCAAACATAACAACGCCTTTATAACCGATTCCCTGCAAGGGGGCGCCGGCACATCCACCAACATGAATGTGAATGAGGTTATCGCAAATGTCGCATGCCTGAGGCTGGGGGGACAGCAAGGCGACACAACGGTTGTCTCTCCGCTGGATGATGTCAATCGTGCGCAGTCCACCAACGATGTTTATCCGACAGCTCTGCGGATAGCCTCCATCTACCTTGTTCGCGCTCTGGCGGATCAACTGGCAAAGCTGCAGGAAAGCCTGCAGAAAAAAGAACAGGAATTCGCTGGCATCCCCAAACTCGGCCGCACTCAGCTGATGGATGCCGCACCTGTCTCGCTGGGCAGCACCTTCGGTGCCTGGGCCCAGGCCATCTCCCGCGACCGCTGGCGCATATACAAAGTCGAAGAACGGCTACGTCAGATCAACCTGGGAGGCACCGCCATAGGAACCGGAGCAACAGCCGATCGTAAATACACCTACAGGGTGATCGAGATTCTGAGAGAGATCACCGGTCTCGGTCTGGCGCGGGCCGAATATCCTGTGGATCTTACTCAGAACAACGATGTTTTTGCTGAGGTCTCAGGGTTGCTCAAAGCCTGCGCAGTCAATCTACTCAAGATAACCGGCGATCTCCGCCTGCTGAATTCAGGGCCGCGGGGCGGCCTGGGAGAAATCATTTTAGAGGCGCATCAGGTCGGATCCTCCATCATACCGGGCAAAATCAATCCTGTTATTCCCGAAGCAGTTGCGCAATGCGCCATGAAGGTAACCGCCAATGACAGCGCCATCAGCACGGCGGCATCCAGCGGACAGCTGGAACTCAACGCCTTCCTTCCGCTGATTGCCGACTGCATGCTGGAATCATTGTTCATCCTGAAAAACGCGGTGAGCACCCTTCGCTCGAAATGCATAGAAACAGTCAGGGCACATCCTGAACGCTGTTTGCAGAATCTGAACGCTTCAACCGCTCCCGCTCTGGCTCTCGTTCCTCACATCGGATATAAATCTGCTGCGGAAATTGCCCGGGAAGCGCTTGAAAAAAACCTTTCGGTTTATGAAATCGCGAAAACCCATAATGTACTCACCGAGGACAGGCTGAAAAAGATTCTGGGACAGGCATTTACATACAGGTAAAAGGGGTGGGCTCCTGTAAATCAGAATCATCTTTTCCTTCCGTCTGTTCTTCGTTACAAGAAACATAAAGAAAGAGAATCTGTCCCGCCTTCTGACAAAGCCATCCCCCATAGGAAGTAAGCGGGCCTCTGTCACTTCATCTGAGCGATAACATCTTCAGCAGCTTTGATCAGTATAGGTTTTGTCGGAGCTGTAGTCAGCAGAGGGTGGGTTCCCAGCTGAAAGGATATCAGCTCAAAAACTGTCACATTCTTCTGGATTACCATGGCAACTGTATTAACCATTTCACCGACAGATTTACCGCCGTAAAGCTCACAGCCGATAATCTGTCCGTCGCCGGGAGAGACAATGAGTTTAGCGCCGATCTGTGAAACTCCGGACAGCGTTCCCGGATGACGGTCTATATCCTGAAACCGCCCGATCAAAGCTGAAAGCCCCATAGCTTTCGCATCCGCTTCAATCACTCCGGCGGAGGCAAAACCTATTCCTCCCAGTTCAGTGGAAAAAACAGAAAGTGTTCCGGGGAAATTCCTCTTTATCCGCATAGAATACAGGTTGTACCCCAGAATGCGGGCTTCCGCCGCAGCTGTAGAAGCCAGCATAATTCCTTTTTCACGACCGGTAATAAAATCTATTGTCTGTGCACAGTCACCGACTGCATAGATATCCTCCTCGCTGGTCCGGAGATAATTATCCACAACAACAGCCCCGCGTTTATTCACTTTAATGCCAGCTTCGTCTGCGAGTTCACCGCAGGGAGTATAGCCCATACCCACAACCACCATATCCGCATCCATTGTGAGTCCGTCCTTAAGCCGAACACCGTCTGCCTTTCCATTGTCATCGGTGATTTCCGCAACCTGGCATTCCGAACACAGTTTAACTCCTGCGTCAGCCACAGCTTTATCAATGCGGGCGGCGATCTCAGGACTGAAAGACCGCTGTAAACAATGCTCAGCACGATAGACCAGATGCACCTCCTTGTCTGGCTCCTGCGCAAGCTGTTCGGCCATTTCCACCGCTGTAAACCCTGAACCGAGCACAATTATTTTTGATGCCTGATCCGTCTGTTTTTTCAGCTTAATAATACCCTCATAGGATTTAGAAACATAACCGACTCCCTCTTTTAAATCATGGCCTGGAAGAAAATCCGGCTGGACCGGCCTGGAACCTGTTGCAAAAACCAGTTTATCAAACCCTATTTCATCCCCTGATGAAACAGCAATGACACGTTGATTCACATCAACTTTCTCAACACGGTCAATCAGCACCTCCCCACCTATATCAACAAATGGTTCAGGCCCCATCCGGTTTTTATCAATATTTCCGAGTTCATGAAAAACATAGGGGATACCGCAGGGAACCAGGCCTTTGGATTCGCTTTTGATCATCAGAACACTTTTATCGCTGTGCTCCCTGCGCACAGTCATCGCCGTTACCATCCCGGCCGGTCCTCCACCGATTACGACAATATCGTACTTTCTCATTATTCTTCCTTGTTGATTGATAAAACAGTTAATCCCGCTACACGCAGGAACAATCAGAAAATTGTAAAATCCGCATCTTAGCATATTCCACACCCCGAATCATAGGACAGCGCTACATTTTATTTGCGCCCGAACAATCTCTTCCCGGACTCCGCTCTTGCCTTCAGCAGTGAATAAATGTATGATCTGCCTGTTTTTTCCAGCCCTTTTCCCGAAACGTGAAGTCACATTATCTGCCGCCGGCATACACAATAAGGACAGGTGCCCGGAAGCAGCTTCGCATTTTATATTTTAAGTTAAAAGCTCACCCGGCAATCACAGGAGAAACACTGCATTGAAAAAAATACTGACAGGCAACGAGGCGATCGCGCGCGGTGCATACGAAGCCGGAATAACCGTAGCGACAGGCTATCCCGGAACTCCGTCAACCGAGATTCTGGAATCCGCGACGGCTTATCGCGACAGCATGTATCTTGAGTGGTCTCCCAATGAAAAAGTGGCTTTTGAAGTGGCAGCCGCCGCTTCCATGACCGGAGCCCGCAGCATTGTCACCATGAAACACGTGGGCCTGAACGTGGCGGCAGACCCGCTGATGACATTTTCATATACAGGCGCGGTCGGCGGCTTTATAGCCTGCGTGGCGGATGATCCGGGCCAGCACTCCAGTCAGAATGAGCAGGACACCCGGCATTACGCACGCTTTGCCAAAATCCCCGTACTTGAACCGGCAAGCTCTCAGGATGCCAGTGACTTTATGAAATACGGAATTGAGCTTTCCGAAAAATTTTCCGTACCGGTCATTCTGCGCACCACCACCCGCGTCAGTCATTCCAGCGGTCTGGTTGAACTTAAAGACCGTATCGATTCCTTGAAACCGCTTGCCTTCGAAAAAAATCCTCAGCGTTTCACACCTCTGCCGGCCTGGGGACGAATACTGCGGCGTCAGGTGGAAGAACGTTTATCCCTGCTGGGCAAAGAAGCCTCTCAATCCCCCATGAACAGAATTGAACGGGGCAACGGGAAGCTGGGGATCATTGCTCCGGGCATTGCGTATCTTTATGTCAAAGAGGCTTTTCCTGAGGCCTCTGTTCTGAAACTGGGATTCTCCTATCCTTTCCCTGATGATCTCATACGCGAATTCGCGGATGGTGTCGAACAGGTTCTCGTTGTTGAAGAACTGGAAAACTTTCTGGAAGATCACATACGTGCTATGGGCATTCCCTGTGAAGGGAAAAAATATGTGCCGGTGTGCGGAGAGCTTGACCCGCAGACAGTACGTAATGTGAAAATCCGCCTTGAGGGAGGCGAACCCGAAACTCCCGTCACGCTGCCGGAAGTATCCGACCTTCCCGCCAGACCTCCGATGCTGTGCGCGGGATGCCCACACCGGGGAATATTCTATGCTCTCGGCAAATTTGATGTCATCGTCACCGGCGACATCGGATGTTACAGTCTCGGAGTATTCCCGCCTTTAAGCAGAATAGACACTATTCTCTGCATGGGGGGCGGCATATCAATGGCGCACGGCATGGAAAAAGCGGGAGAAAAACGCAGTGTTGTCGGCATTGTGGGCGATTCCACATTCTTTCACTCCGGGATTACCGGCCTTCTGGATATCGTCTATAACAAAGGAAAGTCCACGATAATTGTGGTGGACAACCGAACAACAGCTATGACAGGGCATCAGGACCACCCGGGTACAGGGCGCACATTGATGAATGAACCCACATATGCGGCCAGCATCGAAGAACTCGGTCGCGCCTGCGGTATCCGACGCATCGTCACAATCAATCCATACGATCTGGAAAACACGATTGATGTCCTGCGTGACGAGCTGTCCGCCGGGGAACCGTCACTGATTGTCTCCCGGGCTCCCTGCATCCTCAAGGAAAAATCAGGCATCGGTCTCCCGTTCACTGTGGATCAGGATAAATGCCGTCAATGCAAGGCATGCCTGAAACTCGGCTGTCCGGCCATTGAATTCAGAGAGGATGAAGTGCGGATAAACACGAAGCTCTGCACCGGCTGCGGCATGTGCGCGCAGACCTGCCGCTTCGCGGCAATAACGCGACAGAACGAAGAGCGGAAAGCGTAAGTATGAATATCACAAGTATTGTTTTAGCGGGTGTCGGCGGACAGGGGATACTGCTTGCCTCAAGGATCACAAGCCGGGCGTCAGTTCTGGCCGGATATGACGTAAAACTCAACGAGGTACACGGAATGGCCCAGCGAGGCGGTTCTGTAATTGCCCAGATACGCTATGGCAAAGAGGTTTACAGCCCGCTCGTATGTAAAGGCGGCGCCCGCGTTCTGATGGCTCTGGAACAGGTGGAAGCTCTCCGCTATGCGGACTACCTTGCCCCGGAAGGTCTGGCCACGGTTTCGGATCAAACCATTCTTCCTGTCACAGTTTCCAGTGGCAAGGCCGTCTATCCTTCAGATATCTATGCCCGTCTGCAACGAGTCTTCAGAAATTTGCAGTATATCCCCGCAGCCGATATCGCCGCTGAACTCGGAAACAGCCGCGCCGCGAACACAGTGCTGCTGGGAGCGATGTCCAAAGGCCTTGATCTTGAAACGGACTGCTGGCACCAGGCCATTGCAGAATGCCTGAAACCGGCGACCACAGACATGAACATTCAAGCTTTCAACCGGGGAAGAAATATCTGATGAGCACAGCGACACAATGCTTTAACCGCGAAACCGAAACCGCCAGTCAGGACGAACTTCACGCTATTCAAAAAAAGCGTCTCAGAAAAACCGTCAGACATGTTTACGATAACTGCACATACCAGCGCCAGCGCATGGATGCTCAGGGCATCCACCCGGAGGACATCCGCAGCATGGACGACCTGCAGCTTCTGCCGACTATGGACAAAGCGGTTTTCCGTGACAACTACCCAATGGGACTGCTGAGCACTTCCGCTCAGAACATCAGGGAAATGCACATGTCAAGCGGATCAACTGGCACGCCGGTGGTTATGCCGTACACGCAGAACGATCTCAGCCAGTGGGCTGAGTGCATGGCCCGCTGTTATTACATGGCCGGAGCCCTTCCGTCCGATGCAATTCAGATCACTCCGTCCTTCGGACTTTTCAACGGCGGTTTCGGCATGTATCACGGGGCGCGCGCGGCCGGACTTTTCATCATACCGACCGGTGCGGGAAATACCGAACGGCAGATACGCCTGGCCAAAGACTTCGGAACTAGGGTCATAACCGGAGTCGTCAGTTACGGAATACGCATCATGGAGGTGATGCAAAAGAAAGGAATCGAACTTCCGGAACTTGACATCGGCATATTTGGCGCCGAGGTATTCAGCACCCCCATGCGGGAAAAAATTGAATCAGGACTCGGAATTGAAGCGTTCGACATTTACGGAATGACAGAAACCGGCGGTGTCGGCACCCTCGGAATGGATTGCCCCGTCCACAACGGCATTCACGTCTGGGAAGATCACTATATTATCGAAATTCTCGATGCGGAAGGCCATCCGGTACCCGATGGCGAAACCGGAGAACTGACCATCACATCTCTGACGCGTGAAGCTCTGCCGGTTATCCGTTTCCGCACCGGAGACCTCACCAGCATACGTACACGTAAGCCCTGCGCCTGCGGACGGACCCACCTGAAAATCGCTCCTATCACCGGACGTGCCGACGACATGCTCATTGTCAAAGGTGTGAACTTCTTCCCCCGGCAGATTGAGCAGGTTCTGATGAAGATTCCGGGAGTCGGTTCCAACTACCAGATAATTCTGGAGGAAGTAAACAGCGTAACAGATGTTCGTGTGAATGTAGAGGCTGAAGAAGGTGTCAGCGGATTCACTGTTGAAAAAGCTTTGAAAGAAGCATTGGGATTCAGTCCCAAAGGGGATGTCTTCCCCATAGGCGGTCTGCCTCGACAGCCGGGCAAAGCTAAACGCGTATTCAACAGCAACGACCCCGATGCCGCCCGTCCAGACGGAAACTCGAATCAAGCCTGATTGCTCATCACTTCATTTCCTCTTTACCCTTCACCCTGCAGCCATTAAACTTTCCCTCATGAGTTTAAACACCACACCCAGAGGCGAACGCACACATATCGCGTTGTTCGGACGACGCAACACAGGCAAATCCTCTCTGATAAATGCCCTGACCGGACAGCAGGTCTCCATTGTATCGGAAGTCAAAGGCACCACCACCGATCCGGTTTACAAGGCCATGGAGCTGCTGCCGCTCGGCCCGATAACCATTATCGACACCCCCGGCCTTGATGATGTCGGCGATCTGGGATCCCTGCGTATTGAACGCACACATCAGATTATCAACAAAAGTGATATTGCCCTGCTGGTGGTTGACGCCGAAAGCAATTTCAGCACCTCTGAAGAGGAGATTGTCGCGATGATCAGAGAACGCGGCATCCCCCTGCTGACAGCGGTCAACAAAGCCGACCTCAAGCAACCCGCCCCGTCCATGCTGGCGGCTGTCAAAACGTCAACGGAAAACGACGCCTACGTGCTTTCCGCTGAAACCGGGGATGGTGTAGAAGAGCTGAAGCTGGCTCTGGCGGAGTGTGTACCCGAAGCTCCGGACAAACTCCGTATCGTCGGCGATCTAATCAATCCCTCGGATATAGTCGTGCTGGTAACGCCCATCGACAAAGCGGCCCCCAAAGGACGGCTGATTCTTCCGCAGCAGCAGACAATCCGCGACATTCTGGAAGCTGATGCCATTGCCGTTGTGACCAAAGAATTTGAACTTCGGGAAACCCTCGAAAAACTCGGCACAAGACCGAAACTCGTAATCACCGACTCGCAGGCCTTTGCAAAGGTTTCTGCCGATACACCGGTGGATATTCCCCTGACCTCATTCTCGATTCTCTTCGCCCGTTACAAAGGCGATCTGGAAAGTCTCGTACGAGGAGCGACATCCATTGAAAAGCTGCAAAACGGTTCCAGGGTGCTGGTTTCTGAAGGCTGCACCCATCACCGGCAATCGGATGATATAGGCACGGTAAAGATACCGCGCTGGATACGTCAGCACACCGGCAGAGACATCATTTTTGAACACACCAGCGGAATGCAGTATCCTGCAGACCTTGATACATACGAACTCATCATCCACTGCGGAGCCTGTATGCTCAACAAACGCGAGATGATGTACCGCATAGAGCAGGCAAAAAAAGCTGGCATTCCGATTGTAAATTACGGTGTGCTGATTGCCTATCTGCAGGGAATACTGCCGCGCTGCCTGGGACCTATCCCCGGTGCAGAACTGTTTCTCAGGAGCGAATCAGCCTGAAAACGGCTACAAAATTACAACCAACGCGAATGCTTGTTTCAAAAGAAACTACGGATCAGCGCGAATCAAAAATTTAATATCACACATTAATTTTTTCCGGACGCGGCATCGGCGCGGCATCGGATCAGAAGAACCGAATGGGGAGTCATCACAGAGGGAAGGGATATTTCAGTATCTGTACGCGTTCTGTCGATTACCCGGCATTCAACGGCTTTATAATCTCCAAAATCCAGACTAAGGGATATTTTACGTTCGCTTATATTGGCCAGCAGTACAGCGCCCTCCGCATTTTCAACCGCTGCCGCCACCCACACATCGTCAGAAGCAGAGGACGAGACTTTCACTGCAGTTTTTAATTGATAAAGCGCGTTAAAGGCCTTGAGCACATAATACGCTTTATGGGGTTTATAAGTGAAAGGATTGAAAAGCGGCGAGTAATTGCCTCTACCACAACGGGCATCATACAGCATAGCGCTGTCCAGATCCGAATGCTGCATACCGATAATTGCGGCACATATATCCGCCGCCTGCTCGGCTGTGCCGAGTCGTTCGTGCTGTGGCTGGGGCAGCCATTCGTTCAACGAGGTTTCCGTGTTTTCGAACCCAGCACGGCGCAGAGTCCTGATGCCCCAGTCAACCTGACGCAGAATTTCGCGGGGTTTGGAATATGAGTGAAAAGAGAAAAAATCAAGGGGACTGTCCGTCTGTTTGACAAAAGCGAGAAAGTTTGTATAGCAGTCGATGAAATACTGCGTACGCAGAGAGGAATTAGCCGCTGCCACGGCAGGAGAGTTTGCTGCCGCGTAGAACCCGCAACTTGCGTATCCGCCTATCTTCAGATGAGGAAAGGCCTTCTTGAGATGTTTGGATGTAATTTCGTAAAGCCGGCAATACGACATGAAATCACCGTTCCACATTGCGTTTTCCTCCGGTTCAGGCTGATTATCCGGCTCGTTCCAGATTTCCCAGTAGGTGATTTTATGGTGGAAGCCGTCGGCCCATCCCTCTGTATAATGACGGATGACATGTTCACATATCCTTGCCCATTTTTCAAAATCCTCCGGCGGATTGATATTATAACGGCGCACTTGAGCGTAATTTTCGATTGTAACACCCAGACGGAAAACAGGCTCCACATTGTGTTTCACAAGGCTAGAGATAAGCAGATCCGTGAAAGCAAAATCGTAGCTGGCGGGATTGGTCTCATCCGCATCAAAATCACGAAAAAGATTAGGAATATCCACAAACACATTTTTGCCATAAGCACCGCCCACATCATGCAGACGTGAATACGGAATGCCCGCTTCGGTAAGATAATGGAAAAGTCTGTCGCCTTCAGGCCCGTGAGAAAGAACAGGCGGCTGACCTACGCCGTGCATCGGTTTTATCGGTCCATC
This sequence comes from Kiritimatiellia bacterium, assembly GCA_046482825.1. Taxonomy (GTDB): domain Bacteria; phylum Verrucomicrobiota; class Kiritimatiellia; order RFP12; family UBA1067; genus M55B167. The sequence goes on along the minus strand of JAWOEI010000100.1, from coordinate 3,796 downwards.
CGGAACGGAAAAGTCAACCTCGACATTCAAAGCACCGGCAAACGCCTGACCGGCTATACACATCGCTAAAATAAATAAACAGACGTTAATCCTCTGCATTTTTTCCTTCAGTTCAGACTTATATGTTCAAACGCAGTACTGAATGTATCACTTATATTGAGCGGAAACGATAATATCATCCGCTGGCATAGAGATAATTGTGTCGCGGGAAGACGCATCAAACAAAGGGCCGGCAAAAACGCCTTCAGGTTCAACTTTCCAGTAATCGAAAATCTGATTCTGCCCGGCCGGCTCCTCGGCGGAAATGGCGATCCGGGCGCGGTAAGGATAACAGAACGGCCCGCCATTATTGACCTTGCCTCCGACGATAGTCAATGTATGCGGAACGCCGACATTTTTGATCAGTCGGAAACCGGTGAAAGTTTGATTTGTAGTTGTCATTTGCACACCACGGGTTGCGGTTTTCAGAGGCTGAAAAGTGCCGTAATTCAAAGATATATAGGCACCGCCTCGGATTACACGTGAATACCAGTTATTGAGAGGGCCAGTCTTATCAGGCTCATCCGGGCCAACAGGATCGATCTGCGCCTCGGTTCCGAGTCCGTGACCGCGGAACCAATCCAGGGTCCATTCAAATACATTGCCGAGAGTATCATACAGGCCCCATGCATTGGGAATCATGGAGCCGACTTCAGCAGTATGCTCGTCGCTGTTCCAGGAATAAACCGCAATGCTTTCGAGTGGATCTCCGTAGAAATCACCTGTTGATCCCGCACGGCAGGCGTATTCCCACTGTGCCTCTGTCGGCAGGTTGAATCCGTCGCTGCCAGTTTCCCGACGCATCACACCCAAGAAAGAATTGGAGGCCACATTATCATCCATAGGCCAGTTGTAACCATCGAAATAATTGCCTCTTATCTCATCAAAAGTGACATTCTCCACAGGATGATAAGCGCGGTTGCTGTCGGTGTAACCCGCCAGCGGATAACTGCCCTTCACCTTTTTCCACTGCCCCTGTGTCACTTCAAAGACACCGATATAAAACGCTTCAGTCAAAGTAACCTGGTGCTCATCCTCATTATCGACAGTGCCTGCTCCCATCATATAGGTTCCGGAAAGCACCCGTCGGAAGGGCATCAGATAATCCTTATAGTCATTATTCCATCCGCCAGCCGGCGGTGCATCCATATATGTGATTTCATAGGGACTGCCGGTAAGATCCACCACCATGTAATCACCCTGTACGGCGGCAACCGGTTTATAGTGCGGTTCAATCAGAGCGTCAGCGCCGTCAATGGTAAAAACCGTTGCCTCTGTCAGGAAAGACTGCAATCCGGGCGTATCACCTGACCACTGATCAAACACATGCATATCCGAGGGCGGTGTTTTCGGGCTGACATTCACCTCAGTGCCATCCACATAACTGCCGCTGCCGTAGCCGTTAACAACTGTCAGGGTATATTTTATATCCGGATAGGTCGCCGTAATCGTAATATCTGCGCCCGGCATAATCAGGGTGGTATTCCAGGCCTCGGGATCAGCGACGGATGTGTTGTCACCGTCCCACCAGAACGTATGGAGTGCCTCAGGCGCGGTGGCGGTGATTGAAACTACCTCGCCTTCAAAGTGATAACCAGCGCCAGTGCCATTGTTGACGGTCAGGTAATAGGGAGCATCGCGATAGACTGCGGTCAGGGTCACATCATCTCCGGCAACAGTTACGGTGGTCGTCATAGCGGAAATGTCCGCAACCGTAGCGACATCGCCCTCCCAGCGGTAGAACACATTGGTCTCGGTGGCAGGCGGATCGGCATAGATGGTCACAACCTGAGCGTTGGTAGCCACAGAGGCCGAGGCTGTGCCGTTGGAAACTGATATATCGTAGGTACAGGCTTTATAGGTTGCGCCTACTGTAATATCAGCAGTTCCTATAGTAACGGTTGTTGTAGGGGCAGATGCATCGGCCACGGTGCCTGTCCACTGGTCGAACTCATACCATGCGGGAGGAGCGTCAGCAATAATCTGCTGCACATGTCCGTTGGTATAGCTACCGCCGCCGCTGCCGCTGACAACTGTGAGTTCATAGGTGGGTGGAGGTGGCGGGGGGGCGACACAGATGCGGAAGCCTGTGGTGTTGCTTCCGCCTTTGTCCACTGAATGCCGATAAGCACTACGGTTATCCGAAGCGGATTTGTTATAAACGCCGCTCTTTTCCACATATTTTTTGGTACCGGATTCATCATAGTCTTCGGTACCGGATTCATCATATAGCGGATCGGTAACGGCATTAGTACCGAGATTTGAATTATAGGCATCCTGGCAAAACTCCGCGGCATTACCATGCATATCATAGAGCCCCCAGGGATTGGGATTCTTTGTACCCACCTCGTGCAAAGAATTGTCGTAATCCTCATACCAGGCGTAATCGCGCAGATCGGTCACATCAGAGCCGAAACTATAGGCGGTATCTGTCCCCGCACGGCAGGCGTATTCCCATTGCGCCTCTGTCGGCAGATCAACCTCCAAATCGTTCAAGCTTACACCCCTGCTCAACTTTTTAATGAATGACTGTTTATTCTCCTTTATATGCTCCATCGTCACATAAGTATTAACAGCTGGCTCTTTAGTCCATGTTTCATAAAATTTGATTTTTGACCACTGAAACTCCGTAATCTCAAACACACCCATGTAAAAATCCTGAGTGAGAGTAACCTGATGAAGATCCTCATCATCATCGCGTCCTGTCTCACTCACAGGAGAACCCATCATAAAAGTTCCGGCTCTTATCAGCTTGAGAACAATGTTGGTTGTTTTATACGCATCATCTGTGACAGCAGCAGGCAGAGTATCATAATATGTTACAGGATAATCTTCGTTATCCCCCTCCGAAATATCAATCACCAGATATTCATCAGCGGCATGGACAGAAAAAGCAAAGACACCCCACATAAGCAACAAGGGTAGGCCAAATTTTAAGAATCCGCACAATTTTTTCATAAAGCACCTGCATATCCGTTTGAAAATACATTTGTTTTAGACCCTGCGCTAAGGACCAAGATCCCGCCATAGCGTTGGTTCGCCGGGCAAACGTTGGTTCGCCGGGTCGGGGGACCCGGCCTACAACTGCGCAAACGTTGGTTCGCCGGGTCGGGGACCCAGCCTACAGTTGCGCAAGCGTTGGTGCTACGCAAGCGTTCGATCCGGGCGGGATTACGAATATGGCCTGGTCGCTCTTATTTCAACTTCTGTCACCAAAGCAGGAATCGGTTGTCTGCCTGTGTGTTGCACTCAGACAGACGGGTGAAAACTGCTTTAGATTATACAGGTTAAAATTGAGTTTATGCAAATGCTAAATGGACTCGAACATATCGCGCACCATTTTATCCGTTACCAGGCGTGACAGGTAACTCTGCAGCGTGGCCGTCGCGGATCGCGGCGGCGTGGACCGCCAGACCTCCTCGATCAGTCGACCCGACGAGATGACCTCGCCACCGAGCGCGAGTGCCGCGACCACCGTCCGGGGCCGCACCCCACCGAGGGAGACGGTCGCACCGTCGATACGGGCTTCCACGGGGCCGAGGACCCGCAGATCGAGGCTCCGCGCATGATCGGATCGACTGGACACCAGCGGCCTTTCCGCGCCGTTGTCGGCGACGACGCCGATCGTTCCGGGGCACACGACGCCTGAGCGCGGCATCTGACCAGAGGTTGCAGGGGTTCTGCAAGGTGGATGCAAGCAACGGGCGCGAGGGTCCGAGCATCACTGCACCGGATCCGACACACTGCCAGGGAGCCC
>JAWOEI010000065.1:0-23969 GCA_046482825.1 Kiritimatiellia bacterium | reverse complement strand
TCTTCCGTTGAAGTAAAAGGACTTACGAGAATGGCGGCGTGAAAAACGCGCACAAAAAACAACAAGTTGAATGATTGTAGTACGAAAAATCAGATGGATTCCTTTTTCTCTTTATTCCTATGCAACGCATAGCGTTGTTGACTAAACCAGCGGTGCATATCACCCAATTGTTCAATACATGAAAAACTATTTGCATATCACAGAGGCTCAGTTTGGTTCCCTGCCTGTCGGCAGACAGGCGGCTCCGCTGGTTTAGAACTGTAGCCGAGGTCCTTGACCTCGGAAGATGTATGATGCAAATTGCCGTAAATTTGACGATTTGCACCAATTCGCATCTGCGCCCTGCCCCCGTTGAATAGTAATTTTTTAGTTGTACTTTTATTTAGAATAAATTACTATATCACAAGTTGGTTATTGATTGCTAGCTGTACTTCGAAGTTTTATTGATGTTCTTACTGCCGACGTTGTGGCGTATTTGGAAAAACTGCAGGTATTGTGATGCGATGGGGATGTGTTGACGGAATCGAAATAAAGGAAACCAGTCATGAAACAGAAGCTAATACTTTTGGCGGCAGTGCTTCTGCCGTTGCTGGCCGCACAGGCCGGAACCAAGCAGGCCACGATCTGCACAACCTACGGCGACGACATTTACGACTATCAGCTTGATCAAATGATTGACTCGGTAGTGCCGCCTTCGGCCAAACGGCTAATTGTGTTGACGCAGTGCTATGGAGGTAACTGTATGGGCAATTTTACGGGCACCAATACGGCGGTTGTTTCCGCTACTTCTGCTGGTCAGACAGCCGTTTATGGTGGCTATGACAACGACGCGGCTAACGCCTGCAGGCCCGGCGCGGGCAGGACGGGGTAGAATGTGCATGATGCCGGCACCGCCGGCAAGCACAGCCAGGAGACGCCGACGACGGGCGGGGGGCTCGCGCCCGGGGCCGTCTCGCTGGAGCCGGTCACGGACAGCGGCGCAGTGCGCAGTCGTCACGTGATCGTTTATGCGGGTATGCCCGATAAGAAAGGCCGGGACAACGCGCAACGCGATAAGATCAAGGCCAACTTTGCCGGAGAGACGAACACGACGATCACAACCGTCGGCGGCAAAGGTCCTAAAGACAAGTGGGACAAACATGGCTGGAAACGCGGATTGCAGGAGGCGATCAACGAGGCCGCCGCCGCGATCGAAGCGGCTCCCGATCCGTCGAAGGAGCAGTTTCTGCTCTTCGTCACCGATCACGGGGACCTGCATAACGTTGAATACGTCACGACTCCGATACCGTCCAGCAACTCGGTTATGGTTGCCAATGTGGCCGCGTTCGTCTCAGCGGACTTCCAGGAACAGGTCTTCGAGTATCCCGGGTTCTCGATCACCGTCGATATTGAGCCCTTCACGCATGAGGTCGGCGCCAACCCGGATGAGTATGTGCCCTTCTTTCCGACCAATGCCTGGCGGTTGCAGCTCACACCCCCGCCGCCTTCCGAGCCGGTTCTGCTGACCGGATTCGAGGAGCGCTTCATCGAATGGGAAGACGGCATCATCGGCAACGCGCCGGAAGAAGGCGTGAGGATATTCTTTCCTGTCGATCCGACACTCTTTATCGATAGCTTTTTCGACATTACCTATGACGTGGAGATATTTAATGACACAGCGGATATGTTCGAGATTATGACATTTTCGCAGGACACGGGGCCTGTGGCCAAACGGGATATGGATGGCGATTTAATCCATGTTGTTGAGAACACGCTAATTGGCGAGAACGATATGGCATTGGACGGGCATGAGATCGTGGTGGACGGCTGTACGCTGACAGTCGACGGCGTGCATGTTCTGGATCGTTTGACGCTTGAGAACAACGCTGTTGTGACACATTCACCCGGATCAATCGGCATGATGCTGACCGTCCTGAATGACGTTACGGTGCCGTCGGGATCAAAAATCGATGTCAGTGCCAAGGGAGGACTTCCGCTAGCTGAGACAACCGGACTTTCCGGCGGCAGCTTCGGAGGTGTCGGAGAACAGGTGGACGGAACATCTGCTCCGGTCTATGGCGACGCTTTGTGGCCGGTCTATCCGGGTTCCGGCGGTTCCGGCGAGCTTGCATCTTCACGAGGTGGCGGTCGTGTCCAGTTAACTGCGGAATCGCTCATACTGCAAGGCGGGGTGTATGCCGACGGAGAGATTGGAGCGACGCAGACTGGTGGAGGCGGCGGTGGTGCGATTTTAATGAATACAAAATCTGTTGCCGGTACAGGCGGATTGTATGCCAATGGCGGTCCTGCTGATGCGGGCGACGGCGGGGGCGGACGCATAGCATTGTATGCACAAACAACGGGTAGTTTCAGTCCCTGCGCTCTGGAAGCCAAATCCGGCGGAACCGGTGCCGGGTGGGGCACGGTGTTCATGGGCGTTCCGCGCACGGTGGCGGTGAGCTGCACGGGACAGGGCGCTTGTGATCCGATGGAATCGGTTGTGATTCCCTACGAGGGCATGGAACCCTTCGTATTTGAGCCGATGCCGATCTCGCTGGCCACCAACGGCACGGGTGTTGCAGTCTCGTACACTTTCGAGTGGGTTAACACCGGACTCTGGCGGGGCGCTATGGAAGATTCTGTCTGGCTGGAACGACTTAATAACCCGGATCTTCTGACGGCAAGCTTCAATCCGTTGGCGACGGAACATGCAGTCATGCAGCCCGGTGGCGGCATGATGTTCGTTGTCAATGGCCTGTCGCGCTGGCGTTACACGCTTGAACGGCGCGAGAGCCTGACTGAGGGTGAATGGCTGCCGGTTGACGGCCAGATCGGTATCCTGTGCAACATGACAGGTCCGATGGTTCTGACCGACCTCGAGATAACGTTGCCGCAGGCGTTTTACCGGGTGCTGTCCGAAGCACCGTGATTGTAAGAACAGCAACTATCCGAATATATATTTCAATGATCAGTTTCATGCCAAAGCTGCTTCCGGCCGCCTGTCTGCTTGCATACGCACAGGCAGGTAGCTAAACGGAAACAAAATAATATGCGTAAGCGTATTCCTTTTCTTGTCCGGTCAATTTTATCCGCCGCATCTTTGGTAAAAAACGCTACGCGTTTTGGGGAATCAATTAAACTTCAATGCCTGATCTGCAATACGTTTTTGCGAGCTGCTTCCAAGACAGCGGGTTTAGCGTTTACATCGAAAACTCCGGGATTGTCAACGGAAATACCGAGAGTCTGTCCGGATTTACGTATCCCGGGAGAGTGCTCTTTTGCGGAAAAACGTTCTTCGGTAACTGCCGCCCATATTTTACCTGAAGTGATAATACGACATTTATCCCCGCTGCGTCCGTCATCCAGACAAATACCGTCTATCCTGCCGTCACGGTTTACAGCTCTACGAAAGCAGTTGTAGCCCGAAAAAATTACTCCCATGCCATGCTGAACTTCAGAGCTGTCCGTGTTTTCGCGTATGCACAAGCCCTTGAATTCCGGATAATAATCCTGCCCCGGATCATATAGATAAACATCCGCTGCTTTGCCGATAACTTCTTTTATTTCTGTAATGATAGATGCATTGTCGTATTCCGGCGGGTCAAAGATATCTCGTCTATCGTAATTTTTGTCGAATACCACATCATAACGTTTATTGTCGATAAAAACGCCCAGATGTTTTTTTTGTTTTGAGCAATTGCCAAGTCGCCTGCCTAAAGGGGTTATAAATTTATCCTTACGATATTTAAAGGCATTCTCCTGAAGAGAAAGTGTGCCCATGGCAAATCCTGACAGGCTGTTTCCGCCATCTTTAAAGACGTAGTTGTTATCTTCTTCCGGTTTGCCGATAATTAGCGGGAAAGCTGATGATTCGGTATCAAAACGAACACTGGAAGTCTGGCCTTTCGACTTTGATTCAATCCGCAAGGCACAACCTTTAGACGAAAAGCGATAAGCTCGTGGTTCAATGTCGCGCATTATCAGCCTGAATTCATTGTGATCAGCTTTTTGTCTATCGAGATCGCCTAATGTCCATACTCCCTCTCCTATTCCGACATCACCCAGACCTGTGACATTGGTCAGCTCTACGGTGTTGATTACACTGGAACCCTGGGCATACAACCAGACCAATCTCCGTACATCCGGACCTTTTTCAACGTTCACGTTTATGTATTGTACTGTCGCTGGTTTTGAGAATGAATAGTTTGATCCATGTGTGATAGGATTTATCTGCTGACTGAAAATAAAAGAATTTTTCACAACAAAATTCATTCCGCTTGATAAACCAACTCCCAGGGGACGAGGATATGGCCAATTCCGAATAGCTTTATTGTAATTTCCCTCATGAACCAGAATACAATTGTCTATGGTGAAATTGATATCACGCGCGCTTCCACCATAAATATGCAGAACATATCGAAGGTTTTTAACCTTAAAGGTGAGGTTGCGAAGATGCATGGATGCCTTTGTGGTGAGGATGTTATAATGCCGGTATGATATATTCAGATTGTCGGGGAAACAGGCTGTTATGCCGTCCTTTTCCCTGTTGGTTCCGGCAATGGTTACATTTTTTTTATGGGGTATTATCGTTTTGTCATCATGAATTCCGCAAGATTTGAAATCATCCACGTTGGCATGAAACATCCCGATTAATCTGATCTCATATTTATTTGAAGATGTAGTGTTCTGTACGGAAAAAACCGCTTTCCGTAAACCATCAAATCCGTAAAAATCAGCATTGTTAGAGTAAGTCTTATCAGCGGCAACTGTTATTACATTTGTTTCAGCTAATGTTGACGCGTCAGCAGAAACGAATACGCTAGCCAATATGCAGAACAAAAGAAATAGATAACTGTAATTTTTACTGTAAATCATGGCAGGTGCTGGCGGCGGTATTTAGCCGGGGTGAGGCCGGTAAGGCGGCGGAATGTCCGGATGAAGTGCGAATGATCGAAGAATCCCGTCTCGACAGCGATGTCGATGATCAATTTGTCCGTGGTTGTCAGCATTGTTTTAGCTGCATTGATCCGGACTTGGGCGATGTATTCGGATGGTGAGGCCTGTGTCATTTCATGGAACAGTTTGCGGAATTGCGCGACCGAGTAGTGTGATATCGAGGCAAGTTTCTGAATGGATACTTTTTCCGCATAGTGGTCGTTCAGATAGACGACAGCCTTGCGTATGGGATCATACCAGTTCCTTGTTTTCATCCTGCGCTGGGCGCGATAGTAAACGGTGCATGTTCCTATGAGCCTGCCATTGGTTCCTATGACGGGGCGCACTGAAACACAGTGCAGATTTGTTGACCGGTCCGCAACGAATCCGTAGATCCGGTCGATGATGGGCTTTCCTGTCTCCATCACCTCGCGGTCGCGTCCTGCGTAAACGGCCGCCTGATCCGGTGGATATAATTCCTCCGGCGTGTAGCCTATCATGTCCTCGCGGGATTTCCATCCGGAAATGGCAGCATTGTAGGGATTGGTGTGGATGATGCGGCCTTCGGCGTTCTTGATTGTGACAGCGGTTTCGGGAAGTGATTCCATCGTGTCGATCAGAAGGCGGATAGGCTGGCCCGCCATCTCGAAGAATTCGCGGCGCATGCGTCTGATCCGGTCCGGCGACAGTGTTTTCGCTGTGTATCTGGTGCGATAAGTCATGAGCGAATTGTACACTTTTAGTTTTCGATTATACAAGCGCAATCAGGATTCTGATTCAGAAATCTTCAGTGTAACTCGCTCACATGCATCCAGAATCAGAGTGTTTTCTTCTGATTTCCAGTTCCATCCGACATCAGGAGAAGCGGTGATTTCAGGACGTGACTGCAGATTTCGCAGAAACAGTCTGATTTCCCGGCCTCGTCCGTCCAGCTCCAGAAGTAGATCTCCATTTGCGTTGCGTATGGCTTGATAAACCGGGGTGTCATCCGGAATCACTCTGTCCAGTAACAATCCATTGAAATATTCGCGCGGAAGAGGACGCCGTATCATAGCCCGTAAATCCGAGCCCTCCGCCTGTGCCAATGCAATCGCCCGGTTTGCGCTCACGCCGATTTGCCATTCCGGGTTTGTTGTCATCCATTGGCGCTGTCCGCTGACTTTTAGAAAGTGTTTGTCCAGCCAGTTTTCCAGTTTTCCGGCTGTCTGGCCATCTCCGCAGGCACGCGCTGCCGCAGCCAGAAAGGATCCCTGGGCTGATGCGGGGATTTTGATGGGATTGCAGCAATCCTGCATTTCAACTGATTCGGGTGCTTCGTTCGGCTCACCTTCGAACAGGCTCCAGTCAATATTTCGCAGAGAAAGCTCCCAGAGATGGTGCAGATTTTCCGGATCAGAGGCCCAGGGTGAGTACCAAAGCAGGCACCATCCATCAAATCCCGGCAGACCCCGCGGCAGAGAAAGACCGCTTTTCTCATGTTGTACCAGGCGGAACGCACCGCCGCCAGCCGTTGCACGCAGCCCTGCCAAAGCCCATTTTTCCCATTTCTCACTTTCGGCACGCCAATCACCGTAATCCATACCCTCCAGTAATCGGAAGGTGACATGCGGATGGTTGTTGCAGGCAAAAAATACCAGCCCCGGCTCACAGGTGATACCCCCGTCGCCGGCCCTGATCTGTTTCGCTGTTACATCGGCCAGACGCTTTGTGGTGTAATTAAAACGGTTGTTTTCATCCCAGACCAGATCCACGCCCGCGCGGTTGAAAGACGGATCGCCTGAAAGTGCTTCGTGCAGTGCCATTAGCATCATCAGGTGCCCGGTGTACATGACATTACCGCATGCGCAGGGATCCGGAAACCAGGATTCATCACTCCAGTAGCTTTTGACGTAACTCCAGGCTTTCCGGTCGGCTATCCGCATTACAGTATTACTGATAATGCGTCGGGTAAGCCCTGCGTAGGCTGGTGTTCTCATGCCGAATGCCGCCGCTGCGTAGCCGGAAAAGGCCGCCTGATAGCGGATCGCAAAATTGCCGTGCTGACTGCCGCCGACATCCCAGAAATCATCATTCCGCTCCGGTGGCAGGCGATAAGTAATGTCCGCAAACCACTGCTGAGCCGCCACTTCGTTAGAAGTAAGAGGCGGCTGGTCAAGCCACCAGGCTTTTTCATTCCCGGGTAATGGTTGCGCTACAGCTCTGGCTGGCAGCGGATGTCGGAATTGCATTACAAGAATGGTGATCAGAACAGCCAGAACCGGCAAAGCCAGAACAACAAGAATCAACCGGATTAACGTTTTGCGTTTCATATTCTCCAATCAAGTGCTGAAATATCAACCGGCAGTCCCGTGTGCGGAACTGCCGTCAAGGTCATAATCGTTAATGGATTATTTTTCTTCAGACTTATTGTAACAAAATCAGCGTGCCGGATGGAGCATAACTTGCAACAAGAGTGGAACCGATGCGCTTTACCCGATATGAGGATGTCTGAGCGAGCCCTTCGATCTCCACTGTCCAGTTTTCAAGATGTTGATCTCCAGCGATACTGCCTGATACATCCGCGATGACAGTATCAACTGCGGATTCGGACAGACCGCCGGGATTATGCAGATGCACGGTTCCTTCTCCTTCAATAGTCAGGCTTCCCGTGATCTGAAGTGTGTCCGTTCCTGCAGCCACAGCTTTCAGACCGCCGTCACTTTCGATAGTGACGGAACTGACTGTGCCCGTTCCGGATAGAAAGGCGTTTTCCAGCACCTGAACCCTGTCGGAGGCGGCAATGCTTCCATCCACCCGCAGCGTGCCGTTTGAAACAAAGGTGGTTCCGGAATAGCTGTTTGCGGCAGTCAGACGCATAGTTCCCGCGCCATCCTTGACAAATCCCGGTTCTGTTCCCGTCCACTGTTTGAAGGGGAAATGGAAGGTCGCATCGGCTTCGGCATCACCTGTGATGTCGGCTACCTCGAAGCGGAAAAGCGGATCCGGGTTCAGAAGCATCAGACAGCCGTTTGCATGCGTTTTTTCAAACACATAGGGTGTCGTTCCGAGCAGACGCCAGTAGCGGCAGATCTTCAGAAAACCGTATGGGTTGTGATACATTTCAGTATAATCAAGCGTGCCGTCATCCAGAGTTAGTGCGCCGATTGTGTTTATACCTTTTATTGTTTCCGGCGTACCGAGTTTCAGTGTTCCGTGATCGACATGGATTTCAGCCACGTGTGTGTTAGTCACAAGCCCTACGCCCAGGGAATTGCGCTCAAGCAGATGCAGGGTGGCGTTTGTACTGACGAGGATCTGACGATCAACCTTCATATTGCCGAGGATGGAGGATGTGCGATCCTGAAAGTCCGGATTCAGACAGGCCACAACACCTTCGCGTATTTCTAGGTCACCGTCAAATGTCGAGTCTGTTGATCCCAGTGCGAGTGTTCCCGGGCCGGTTTTGATGAATCCGCTTCCGGAACCTGATCCATCATTCTTAATCGGAAGTGTTATGCTTACATCAGCATCCGCATCGTTTGTAATATCAGCCACGCGGATTTCGGTCAGAGCAGGTTCACGGCCGAACTGGAAAAAGCAGTAGTTTTGTTCGCTGGGAGCCAGTGTATAGGGTGCCGGACCGTCGAAGGAAAAACGGTTTTTTACAAAGAGCACACCCCACGTGGAGTTGTATCCCGCACCGTAATCCAGTGTGCCGCCGTCGAGCGTGAGCGTGTGAATGGTCTGACATCCCTTTTCAAGGGAGAGCAGACCGTTGGTCTGAACAACCATTTCAACGAGTTGCGGATCGGTGGCTCCGCCCATTGCGTTTCGTTCCTTGATAACCAGACTTGCGCCATTCTGCACGATCACCTGACGTGAAGCTTTGTAGTTGCCCATTGAATAGAAGTTGTTGGGATTCGGAACGACGTAGTCTCCTGCTTCAATCACCAGGTCGCAGTCGATTTTGTTTCCGTTTAAGGCCTGCATTGTCAAAGTTCCGCTACCTCTTTTGATGAAAGACGTTGCGGCTTTTATGTAATCCACATAAGTACCTCCGTTTTCAATCAAATAATCCCCGTCATGGTCAAATACAATATTGCCGGCGTCAAACTTTCCGGAAATCAGCACCGTCCTGACTGCCGAACTGTCGTCAAAAAGAACATCATCGTTCCAGTTGAAGGCTGTTGCGGTACCCGCGCTGTTTGTCCAGTTGAGGCCGCTGCCCCATTGGCCGTCCTCCGCGCCTGTATAGATCAGTGATTCCGCATTGACGGTTGATACTGCCAGAAACAGACCTGTCGTAAAGATAAAAACTTATGTTTTCATACATCCGAAATGTGTACATTTTCTACACAACGTTTCTATCTTGCCATTTGTTTTGTTTATTTACGTTCAATATATTGCAATTGTATTTTCTTGACCATGCAGAATGCATGTCTCTTGAAAAATATGTAAAAATGTGGACAAATGTAATGAATATGCAGTTTCGCCTTTTGGTGCAGACGGGGCTATAAACGTTTCGGTGCACGTGGATACGGAATGACATCACGTATATTGTGCATGCCGGTGCAGAACTGCACAAGACGTTCAAAGCCGAGTCCGAAACCGGCATGCGGAACACTGCCGTAACGCCTGAGATCGAGATACTCAGGATAATTGTCAGGATTAAGCCCTCTGTCCTGCATGGCGGGAAGCAGTTGTTCCAGACGCTCCTCCCTCTGGCTTCCTCCTATTATTTCACCGACATTCGGCAGCAGTACATCCATGGCTGCCACCGTCCTTTCGTCATCGTTCAGGCGCATGTAAAAGGCTTTGATCTCTTTGGGATAGTCGGTCACGATAACCGGACCTTTGAATACCTGTTCCGCAAGATATCTTTCATGTTCGGACTGCATGTCCATGCCCCAGTATGGTGAATATTCAAAGGTATGTTCCGCCTTCTCCAGTATATTTATGGCATCGCTGTAACTGATGCGCACAAAATCGCTTTCCGCGAGGTGTTCGAGTCGCTGTATCAGCCCCGGCTTAATACGTCTGTCAAAAAACTGCAGGTCGCTTTCAGATTTTGTCAGAACTGCATTGGACAGATATTTCAGAAAATCCGCGGCAAGATCCGCATCATCATTCAGATCCGCAAAGGCCATCTCCGGTTCAACCATCCAGAACTCGGAAAGATGTCTGCGGGTATTGGAATTTTCCGCCCGGAAGGTTGGCCCGAATGTATAGATGTCGCCCAGGGCGCAGGCGTAGGTTTCCCCCTCCAGCTGACCGCTGACTGTCAGGGAGGCGCGTCTGCCGAAAAAATCTTCTGAATAGCAGGATTCATCCGGTTTACTCTGTTTCATTGCCGGCGGATCCAATGTTGTGACCTGAAACATTGCGCCAGCTCCTTCGCAGTCTTTACCCGTGATAATGGGGGTATGAACATACAGAAATTCGCGCTCCTGGAAAAAACGGTGAATTTCATAAGCCAGTATATTACGAATACGGGCCACCGCTCCGAAACTGTTGGTGCGTGCCCTCAGATGCGGTATATCCCGCAGAAGTTCAAAACTGATACGCTGTTTGCCCAGCGGGTATGCCAGAGGATCGGCGTATCCCAGAATCTTTATTGAGCTGGCTTTAACCTCCAGTGTCTGTCCCCGGCCCTCTGATTCAACAAGTTCTCCCTCAACAGAGATAGAAGCTCCGGGATGTAAACGGCAGATTTCATCTTCGTAGTTGGAAAGATCACTGAATGCAATTATCTGGATGTTTTCAAAACAGGAGCCGTCATTAAGCTCAATAAAGGAAAATCCCCCTTTGGAATTCCGTCTGGTTCTTACCCAGCCCGCTGTAATAATATCAATGCCGCTTTTTTCCGAGCTAAGTAAATCTTTTATTCGAGTACGTTTCATAGTGAGGAAAGTCTATCAAAAATATTCAAAGCTCATCAATCAGTTGGTTAACCGTAATCTGTACAGCGATGTGACTCATAATCCGATGATCGAACTTATGTCTTCAAAGGTCATTTTCTGAATCAGCGTTTCATTGGATGCGCTGATGGTCGCATTGATCAGTGCCTGTTTTTTACGTTGCATTTCCAGCACTTTCTCTTCGACAGTGTGTTCGGCTATAAGTTTTATGCTGTACACTGTGCGTTTCTGTCCGATGCGGTGCGCCCTGTCCGTTGCCTGGTCCTCCACTGCCGGATTCCACCAGGGATCCATGTGTATTACCATATCTGCTCCGGTCAGGTTGAGTCCTGTGCCTCCGGCTTTGAGACTGATAAGAAATACCGGTATGTCGCTGTTTTCATTAAAATGCGCGCATTCCTGAATACGGTTTTTTGTGGAACCGTCCAGATAACAGCAGGGGATTTGTCGTATGGCAAGTTCCTGACGCAGTATTTTCAGGAAGCTGACAAACTGACTGAAAACCAGCATGCGGTGTCCGCCGTCAATGGCTTCATTCAATGTTTCCAGAAAAGCGTCCAGTTTGGCGGAGGGTGCTTTATATGTTCCGGGGCTATGATGTTCCTTCAGCAGATCGAGATGACAGCTGGCCTGGCGCAGTTTCATGAGCATTGCCAGTATCGCAAAACGCGAGCGTTCAAAGCCTTTAGTTTTTACAAGATCCTTTATTTTCATGCGTGAGGTACTGAGAAGATCATTGTAAACCCGCTGTTGGTCAACGGTCATCTGACAGAAAGACACCTTGACGATTTTCTCGGGAAGATCCTTCGCAACTTCTGTTTTAAGCCTGCGCAGAATGAAGGGGTTAAGCATGCGTTTCAGTTTCTTCTGGGCTGTCTGCCCAGCGCTTTCGCCGTTTGAGACAGGCGTTTCAAAATTCAGTCGGAACTCCTCGTAGATGCCGAGATAGCGCGGCATAAGAAAGTCCATGATGGACCAGATATCGGACACACTGTTTTCCAGCGGAGTGCCTGTCAGAACCAGCTTGTTGCAGGCATTGATTTTTTTTGCGGCTATGGCGTTCTGAGTTGAACGGTTTTTGATGTGCTGGGCTTCGTCCAGAACTGCAGCGGAAAATTCAACGGAGCGATAATACTTTTCAAGATCGCGTCGTAGCAGGGCATAGGAAGTGATTACAATGTCAGCACTTTCAAATGCCTGGAATCTGTTATGGCGGTTGGCTCCGGAAATAATAAGCCGTTTCAGATGTGGAACGAATTTTTCCGCCTCCCGGTTCCAGTTTTCAACCAGGGATGTGGGGCAGACGATCAGAGCCGGTTTGCCGCGTGCGTCAGGAGAAAGACGTTCCAGCGACAGCCATGTCAGAGTCTGTAAAGTTTTGCCGAGCCCCATTTCATCTGCCAGCAGTCCGTTGAAACCGGATTCTTCAATAAAGCGCAGCCAATATACCCCCTCTTTCTGATAAGGACGCAGAATTTTGTCCAGAGATCCCAGAGGCACAGGTTTGTAACGGGCGTCTTTTGAATGATTCCGTCTGGCAGCCTCTTCGCGCCAGTCAGCAGGCTCTTCAACATCAAAACCGTCCAGAGCCTTCAGTGATGAATGAACGTAAGGAGCATAAACTTCGGGAACGCGGAAATGACCGGGCTTCTGTCCGGATTCGCTCCGGCACTCTTTAAAAACTTCACGCATCAATTCTACCGCCGGAGAGTCCAGCAGATGGGGCTGCCCCTTGATTTCAATGTAGGAGTCGCCGCAGTTGATAGCTCTCTGTATTTCAGCAGGCTGCAGATCGGGCTGGTCAAATGTCTCGAATTCAAAACCTACATCAAACCAGCTGCTGTTTTCCCGGTTTATGCTGACAACAGGTGTGATAACCGGAAGGCTGTCGAATATCGTTTCCAGTTTTTTTGAGAATGATATTTTCCATCCTGCACGGTTAAGGGCCGAAAAACCGCTCCCGAAGAAATTGAGGATCTGTCGCGTGCCGACAATTGTCAGGGAAGGTTCATCCGGGATTTCTTTTTCCGGACGGGAAAAGCCGATTGAACGCAACATACGGACACCGTCTTTTTCAGCCGGAATGTTGCGGGTTTTGTACCGCAGAATGTCATCGGGGTCGGGTGTTGCAAAACTCTCTTTTGTGTCAGGTCTGCCTGCATAGAACGAGTGCTTTCCGTAAACAGCTGTAAGAGTGCCCCGTATTGAAGCTTTGTTTCCTGTGAGCCGCAGTTCAAAGCTGGGAGAAGCTGGCGAAAAATCAAAAAGATCCGGCTGTACCTCCATATCCAGAAATGTCATCTTCTCCAGAACCGGCAGGTCGCGTTTGAGAAAGTTGGCCACGTGTGAACGCGGTATAACTTCGTCTTTCAGGTAAATACTGTGATAGGGGAGAGGCAAAACGTTTTTCATCGGCCATATACGGTTGTCAATGCAAATGACTCCGCGTTTGTTGTGAACGAGATATATCGGACGCGAATTACTCCGGCAGCGGGGAATGACGGAGTGCGGCGTAATCCGCAGTTCTCCGTTCTGATGGTTCAGACCTATTCTGAGGCGGGTCACCACATAGTCCTTTTCAACGCTTAGCTCCTGTCCTTCTCCGGCTGAGATTTTTGTGCCCCCGCTGATTTCCATGAGGTTGATAAAGTCGGCGGGAGTCAGATCAACCGGATTGCGCGGCGGCCCTTCGCAGATGTCTTCCAGTACAGTGAGTATTGCATCGTCCCGGGGTGAAAGCGCTAATGATACTTTGGCCGGAATTCGATGCGGCTCAACTATACTGTCTGCTGAAATGAAAAACAGGCTGGCTGAAGTAATGCCGTTCTGGAATTCGTTCAGCCAGTCAGGCGATAGCGCAATGCCGAGGGTGGCCGGCTGCCCTTTCGGTGAACGCTGAATATAGGCGGACGGATCAATGGCTGCCAGTCTGCGCATTCTGCGCTGTTCTTCCTGATATTTCTGTTCGCGCAGAGGATCTGAATGACGCATCATTATTGTGATGCCCAGGGCGACGATGTGTGGACAGATCTGGAAGTTATGACGGTTTGTGTAGCAGGGACAGTGACTGTCAACCCGGCCTCCGGAGAGAACCGTGAGGCTTGTGTGCAGATCGACGGCTGTGTCTCTGGCGATAATGCCGCTTATATCATCTCCGTTAATGTCTGCTCTTTTTACACCGCCTTTAGCAACTAGAAGTTCAGCCTGACGATAGATGTCTCTACCTCCCCATTTGATGAGTATCGCTTTTGTCAGCTTTTTCGGATTCATGATTTAGGGAGTTAAGGGGTTAGGGGTTAGTTGGCAACAGCTTACCATTTATCATTCACAGAGACACAGAATTTTCAGAGCTTTTGCTCTCTGGGGCGCAACTGCGAATTGGTGTAAATCGTCAAATTTACGGCAATTTGCATCATACATCTTCCGAGGTCAAGGACTTCGGCTACAGTGCACCGATTCGCAGATGCGCCCTGCTCTCTGTGTTCTCCGTGACTCAGTGAGAGATCATTCTTGAAGCAGCAATGGAACAGGTGTTGTTCTTAAAGGTCAGAATGCCGTCTTTCACATTTAGTCTTCTCCCGTTGCCGACTTCATCCTTTATGATTACTTCAGAGTTGTTCTTCAGGACCGCGATCATTGGCTCGTGCATCGCTTTGAAACCTATTGAGCCTATATCGGTGGTGATTCCGCAATACAGGGCATCTCCCTCAAAGAGAGATTTTTCCGGTGTACGAACTGATAGTTTAAATGATTTCATGACCTAAATTGTTTTAGCTTTCTGCCGGGCTTCTTCCACTGTGCCGACCATGTAAAATGCCTGTTCCGGGAGATCATCATGTTGTCCGTTGAGAATTTCATCAAAAGAACGTATAGTGTCTTCAACCGGCACAAAAACACCTTTCATTCCGGTAAAGTGTTCTGCAACAGAGAATGGCTGGGAGAGGAATTTCTGGATTTTACGTGCCCGTTCAACGGTTTTACGGTCTTCTTCCGACAGCTCATCCATTCCCATGATAGCGATAATATCCTGAAGATTTTTATACATCTGCAGGATTTCCTGTACACGTCTGGCAGTGGCATAGTGTTTTTTTCCCACTGTTTCCGGCGAAAGAAGACTTGATGTTGACGCCAGGGGATCCACTGCCGGGTAAATACCGATCTCCACAATGGACCGACTCAGATTGGTGGTGGCATCCAGATGGGCAAAAGTTGCGGCCGGAGCCGGATCTGTGTAATCATCCGCAGGCACGTAAACCGCCTGGACAGATGTTATAGATCCCTGATTTGTTGAAGTGATTCTTTCCTGCAGTTCTCCCAGTTCAGTGGCGAGTGTCGGCTGATACCCGACTGCGGAGGGAATCCGGCCGAGCAGAGCGGATACCTCCGCGCCTGCCTGTATGAAACGAAAGATGTTATCCACAAAGAAAAGCACATCTTTATGCTCTTCATCACGGAAATATTCGGCAACGCTCAATGCTGAAAGGGCAACTCGTGCACGTGCTCCCGGCGGCTCATTCATTTGGCCGTATATGAGGGCGGTCTTTTCAAGAACACCGGATTCCTTCATCTCCCTGAAAAGCTGTGTTCCCTCGCGGGTTCTTTCTCCTACACCGCAGAAAACTGAATTGCCGCCATGAACTTTTGCGATATTGTTGATCAACTCCATAATAAGAACGGTTTTTCCCACACCCGCTCCTCCGAAAAGACCGATTTTGCCGCCCTCCATATACGGAGCCAGAAGATCTATAACTTTGATGCCGGTTACAAGCATTGTTTCTGATGTGCTTATCTTGTCAAAGGCGGGTGCCGGACGGTGAATGGGATATTTTATGTTTGTGTTCAGCGGCCCCTGTTTATCGATAGGTTCGCCGACAATGTTGGTAACCCTTCCCAGGGTTTCAGGCCCGACCGGAACCTCAATGGGGTTGTCGGTATTAACCACATCCATGCCGCGATAAAGCCCGTTAGTTGTATCCATCGCAATGGTCCGTACGGTTCTGTCGCCGATATGCTGAACCACTTCAAGGACCAGGTTGTTTTCTCTGTCGTCTATAGAAGGATTGGTCATCGTTAGTGCCGTGTAGATGCCGGGCAGGTCTTTATCGGTGAATTTGACGTCCACAACGGGACCGAGAATCTGAGTTGCTGTGCCTGTTTTGTTTGTCATAAATTGTATTCTTTCTTCGTTTTAAAACACGCAGCGGTTTTGTTTGAATCAGCGGTGCTGTTTCAGTTGTTCAATGCTTCCGTTCCGGCCACAATTTCAATCAGCTCACTGGTAATAGCGGCCTGACGGGCACGGTTGCGAATTTTAATGTAGCGGCTGACAAGATCATCCGCATTGGCTGTTGCCTGTTCCATAGCGGTCATGCGGGCTGCATGTTCACTCAGGTATGAGTCTGTCAGGGCTGTTTTCAGTTTGTAGTACAGATAAAGTTTCGCTGAGGACAGAATGAAATCATCCGGTTGCGGTTCAATATCGGTATCGGTCTCGCTGCCGGTCTTGCTGTCGGTAACAAAAGGCAAGACCTGAACCTCCTGCGTTTTCTGTACAAGGGTTGACACAAAATGATTGTAGATCAGTATGACTTTATCAACTTCGTTCTCTGCTATGCGCTGAACAATGTCCGTGGCGATTTCTCTTAAAGCCTCATCGCTGATATGCTGTTCGCTGCTGTCAATTTCCTGGCGTATGTTGAATTCGCGTTTGCGGCAGAAATTCCTGGCACGGCCGCCGATGCAGGTGATATCCATGCTGACGCCTTTCTGGCTCTGAGTTTTCACAGTTCTGGCCAGAGTTTTGAGAACGGAGCTGTTGTGTGATCCGCACAGACCTTTATCAGCGGTGTATGCCACTATGTGAATTTTACGGACTTTCCTGACAGAGCGCAACAGGGGGCTGTTAAACGAATTAAGTCCGCTGGCAATGTCATCCCTGATGTTGTTGATCATCCTTTCGAATTGTACTAGTGCCGGATGTCGGATTATCAGTTTGCGCAGTTTAGTGGAGGCTATCATATTCATAGCACTCATCACCTTCTGCATGTTTGTCAGAGATGCGATCTTGTTATTTAAATCTCTGGCTGTTGCCATACTCAGTTATCCTTTTTTTCTCGTTTGCGTTTGCCGAAACGAAGAATGTTTCTGAGCGTTTCGACATCTTTGGCTGCCATCCATTCGTTCTCAAATGCCGGGCTCTGAACAAGTTGAGCTATGGCGGAAAGAGCAACCAGGTGGTAGTGGCGCTGATCTATAGTTCCCACGAGAAAGAATATGGCATGTACATGCGGCGTTGTGTCGGAAAAACGTATGCCTTCGCGTGAGCGCATCAGAACGAGATCAAACATGTTCTCGCCTTCAATCACAAGATGAGGAATAGCGAAGAAGGAGGAAAGCGCTGTTGAGCTTGTGTTTTCCCTCTCTATCAATTTGTTGTAAACAACATCGGCATCAAGATGCGTGTAGGTTTCGGAAATAATATCTGCGGCATCATGAAAGACGTTCTCCATATCTCTTTTTTCCGACAGGTCAACTATCCTGCATTCCTCTACCAGCTGGTCAAAACGGTCTTTTTCAAGAAGGTCTTTACCGTCGATAATCTGTTGCAGTTCATCTTCCAGCGATGGAGTTGCAAGTTCCCGGGCAGTCACACCCTCGATCAGGTGCAGCATATCCCGATCGAAGCGGGCATGCCCCCGGTTGATAGCCATTGCCATGTTGACGGTATAACCAGCATCAATGTCGCCCGAAGTGGCATCAGGTTCGAACTGCTTCTCGAAATCATCGAATACGCGACTGATGTCTGCTTCTAAATCTTCGGTGATATTCTTTTTTTTGCGCAGTTTTTCCAGTAAGTTCTGCTCGTGTTCATCAATATATCTGAAGAGTTCGTTTTCAAACCGTTTCAACTTACTGGTTGCATATTTGTCGAGACGTCCTGAAAGCGCGGCTTTGATGATGATGACTTGTTTATACACATCCAGTGGAGCATATTGGCCCTGCTTTAAAATTTCGGTAAGGCGTTCGCCTCTGTCCAGCTGCTTGCGGGTAGCGGCATCAAGATCGGATGAGAACTGCATAAAAGCAGCCATTTCCCGGAATTGTGCCAGATTAATCCTGAGCGAACCGGATGTCTTTTTCATTGCTTCAACCTGGGCATCGCCCCCGACCCTGGAAACTGATACACCTACGTTGATGGCTGGACGCAGCCCTGAGTTGAAGAGATTAGCCTCCAGAAAAATCTGTCCATCAGTGATGGAAATCACATTTGTCGGTATGTAGGCTGAAATATCGCCTTCCTGGGTTTCCACTATGGGAAGAGCTGTGAGTGATCCGCCTCCTTTGTCGGCACTCAGTTTAGCGGCACGCTCCAGCAGACGCGAATGCAGATAGAAAATGTCGCCAGGATAGGCTTCGCGGCCGGGGGAGCGCCGCATCAGCAGTGAGATTTCCCGATAGGCCTGAGCGTGCTTAGTAAGATCATCAAAAATTATCAGGGCATGTCTGCCGTTGTCCCGGAAGTATTCAGCCATGGCCGTGGCTGAATAGGGGGCCAGAAACTGGAATGCCGCCGGATCGGAAGCCGTTGCTGCGACAACAGTTGTGTGTTCCATGGCTCCATGTTTACGCAGATTTTCAATCAGTTGAACCACGGAGGAACGTTTCTGACCTATAGCAACATAAAAACAGTGGACACGGTTTTCCGGGTCGCTGTTCTGTTGGTTGATGATGGTATCGATTGCGATGGCTGTTTTTCCTGTTCGCCGGTCGCCGATAATAAGCTCCCGCTGACCTTTGCCTATTGGAATCATTGCGTCAATCGCCTTCAGGCCGGTCTGAAGAGGTTCGTTGACATCCTGGCGGTCGGTAATGCCGGGACCTTTGATTTCGACTTTGTATTTCAGATTCGTTGACGGTTCTCCTCTGCCGTCAATCGGATTTCCGAGAGGATCGACCACGCGTCCCAGCAGATTTTCTCCGACCGGCACCTCTGCGACACGTCCCGTGCGGCGTACTGTAAAGCCCTCTTCCACCTTGTCGCAGCCGGCAAAGAGGATAATACCGATGCTTTCCTCTTCCAGATTCATTACCATGCCCGTCACAATTTCGCCACCGGGTATGTCAATTTCAACTAACTCTCCTGAAAGCACTCTTTCGAGTCCCCAGGCTCTAGCAATGCCGTCACCGGCCTGAATAACTTTTCCAACCTCAGCTACTTCAGGGGAAGTGTCAAAATCGGAAATTTTCTTTTTCAGAAGCTCCAGGATCTCTCCCGGTTTTATGTCATCTCTCATGAAATCAAATCCTCTGTCAGCAGTCGTCTCAATCGTGTCAGCCGTCCGGCTGCCGAGTTGTCAATCTCCCGGCCTTCCCATCGAATCCTGAATCCGCCCATAAGCTCAGAGTTTACTGAGTGTTCAAGTTTGACGGGTTTTCCCGTCCGTTTCCGCATACGCTTTGCAACAATATCCAGCAGGCCCTCAGCCGGTTCATGCGCTGTTTCCAGAATAACTCTGGTTATACCTGATTTTGCATCATAAATATTCTGAAAAGCTTTCGGCAGCAGAGGCAGTATGGACAGTCTTTCGTTGTTAACCGCAGTTCTTATTGTGTTGGCGGTTAGCTCTGAAACATAAGGAATGAAAGCGGTTTCTGCAAAAATAATTTCTTTTGTTTTTACCGTGTGAATATTGAGACAGAAATGCTTTATCTCCTCGGCGCCGCTTATTACTTTATCTAAAAAGTCCATGTCGTGAAGAATGCTTTTCAAGGCGTTTTTTTTCACAGCTACCTCATAAAGGGCGGTTGCGTAACGCATTGCTATGTCAGGACTGCTCATAACTGTTCAGCCAGTTCCCTGGTCCATTTCTGATCTTCCTCTGTCACAAATGACCTGCCGATGATTTTTTCGGAGGCGTCGCACACAAATTCAGCCAGTTTGGCTTTGAGCTGCTGCATTGTGTCGTCCTTTTCCTCCTTCGCTTTGTCTCTGGCCTGTTGCAGTATTGTATCCGCGTCGGATTGCGCTTTCTTTTCAAGATTCTTCTTGAGAAGATCCGCATCTTCCCGGATTCTGTGCAGAATTTCATTCCCTTCGATTTTGGCGTTTTTTACAGCCTCATCACGTTCAACATCAATTTCTTCACGGGTTTTCCTGATATTTTCCGCATCTTCTACAGAGCGGGTAATTTTTTCCTCTCTATCCCTTATGTTCTGCAGAAGGATGGGAAACACGAATTTGTACATGATGACAAACAGGGTCAGAAAACTGACCCATGTCCAGATCATAAGACCCGGCTCTATTTTAAAGAGATCCATGTTAAGCTACCTCCGGAAGCGTGGTTGTCTTATTTTTGGAAGATAGCCAGCAATGCGACAATCGCTCCGAAGAAAGCAAGGCCTTCGACAAGGGCCGCCATCAGAATCATGTTTGTGCGTATGTTTTTGGCTTCCTCCGGTTGCCGTGCTGTTGCGTCCATAGCCTTTGAGCCTATAATGCTTATAGCAAATGAACCGCCGACAATTCCTATTGACGCGCCTATTACCGCAATTGCGTTTGCCAGATGTGCATCCATCTTAATCTCCTTTTTGTTTTTCTATTCTCTCAACTCTTCCAACCTATGAAAACGCGCAACGTTTTTTCTAACACAGCGACAAACACCTAACAACCGACCACTTAATGACTGTTTTACGCATTTCAAAACCAGCACAGACTGATTATGGATGAAAGCTGTTTTAGTCCGCATGTGAACTGCTTGCCATTGTAATAAAAATACAACTCAATAACGTGAAAACAAATGCCTGTATTAAAGCCATAATCACCTCAAGGGAATAGGTGAACACCGCAAAGGAAACGGAAATTAAAGAGACCGCCGGTCCGATTATAAAAATCAGAACCAGAAAAGACAGAATAGCCAGGTGCCCCGCAAGCATGTTGGCAAAAAGCCGCAGGCTGAGTATCAGTGATTTGATCAGGGTGCCGGTTAGTTCAAGAAACGCAATGAACATAGCGATCGGCCAGGGGGTGTCGGCGGGATACATATTGGAAAAGAACTGCCGGCACCCCAGATTCTTCATGCCTGAAATAAACATCAGGACGAAAATCACAGCAGCCATGGCTGCTGTGACATTGATATTGCCTGTTGCCGTCCTGAATGCCGGTATCAGACCCAGACAGTTTGACACTACCACAAATATGAAAAGTGTCGCAAAAAAAGGTAGCCATTTTTCTCCGCGTTTTTCCCCCATGATCGGATACACAATGTCGTCCCGCACAAAAATTACCAGTGCTTCAAGAGCGACGGCAGGCCCGTGAATTTTGAGAGATCGTTTTCTGAAGCAGAGCAGAAAGACCAGAGCTGTCAATGCGACAGCCAGCCACAGCATAAGCAGGTGAACAGTGATTCCAAATGGCAGATCTATGGCCGGTATTCCGGGGAACAGATGCAGTTCATGGCTGTTCAAGACATGCTCGAAGAGGATTTTCGAGATATCGGGATTATCCTCCCTCTGCACATTTCCGGTTTCCGCTAACAAGGGAATTGCGTTAATGAAACAGATAAAAACTATAATCAATTTACCGAACATCTATGCTCTTTTGTTCAATTTACCAGCTGACCGACTGCCATGTTACCGCATCAGTGTCGGCTATCCAGGCTGATCATTCTGATTTCTGCATGCCACCGGTTGCAGCCCTGTCGCATTATGAATCTGCTGTTATTCTTTATCATCTGTGTTCCATGCAAAAAGATCTTTACGTTCCAGATTCAGAAGATACTGAATAATTTTTCTGCCTGTTGAAATGGTCATGAAATTATCAATTGCTCCAGGTATATGAAGCACCTTGGACAGTTTTGCCAAAAGCTTTAAATGAATTGCGATGTCGGGAACGCAGATCATAAAAAACAGGTGTACTTTTCTGTTGTCAGGGGCACTGAAATCCACGCCGTCGGCTGATCTGCCCAGCAGAATTTTTGAACTTCGGAACAGTGATGGTTCAGGATTGCGCGGGTGTGGGATCGCAATGCCTTTGCCGGCGGCGGTACTCAGCATGGATTCCCGGTTTTCCAGTTCTCTGTACAGGCGTTCGCTGTTTTCAGTCAGCCCGGCTTCAAAAGCCATGCGGCTCAGCTTATGCAGAACCTCTTCCCTGTTTTGTGCTTTCAAATCAAGGTTGATCATGTTCTGATTAAACAGTCGTGACAACGGAATCTGGGGATTGGAGGATGAGAGGATAAGATCCAGATGGTTTTCAGGATGACGCGCCAGTCCCTGCTGCAAGTGACGATCAATCGTGTCGACATGAAATCGCCACTGGTTGCCAATTTTTATACCCGGTATTTCTTCATTCTGAGCCATTTTCAGAATTGTTTTCTCGTTAAGCTTCATGTATTTTGCCAGCTCCCGGGTTGTCAGAACACCGGTTTTATGGCTTTTTGCTTCAACATGAAATTTATTTTCTGTAGAATAATGCACAGCAACCAACTCGTTTTAACTCATATTAACTTGAAATGACGACAAATTTTATCACTATGCATGCATTTGTCAATTGTAATAAGCCTTCAGAATGCGCAGTTGCGAAATTAAGGAAGGCGATGTGATTGATACAAGTCTGGCGCAGAAAAAGCTGCACAGAGTTTGTGTCTCATTTATGACTGAAAACTATGATGATTTTGTGGTCGTCGGTGGCGTCTTGCCGGAACTCGTGCCGACTCATCGCGAGAATCCTCGGTTCCGGTGGAGATTGTTCATGTCGGCGCATCTGATGTGTCCGTCTCGTACGACTGGTCTGCATTTAATTTTCAGGAGACGCAAATGAAAAATTCAATCGTATTGATTACGGCCCTGATGACAGGACTCTCTATGAATGCGGAGGATCTTATGAAAGAAAAGTGGCGTGAGCTGACTAGGAAAGAAAAAAAGGTGATCGTTGACAAAGGAACCGAACCGCCCGGTACCGGCAAGTACGATAACTTTTTTGACAACGGGGTTTATACCTGTCGCCGTTGCGGTGCGGCCCTTTACCGTTCCGATAATAAATTTGATTCACACTGCGGATGGCCAGCTTTTGATGACGCTGTTCCCGGTGCGGTGAAGCAGGTTCCGGATGCGGATGGCCGCCGTACGGAAATTCTCTGCAATGTCTGTGGCGGGCATTTGGGACATGTGTTTTTCGGCGAACGGTTGACCTCCGCTGATACACGTCACTGTGTGAATTCCATATCTATGGATTTTGTAAAGAGTGCGGATGTGCCGGGGCGTTTCGAGAAAGCTGTTTTTGCGGGCGGGTGTTTCTGGGGAGTGGAGTATTATCTGCAGCAGGTGTCCGGAGTCATATCAGCAGTCAGCGGATATACCGGAGGAGAGAAGAAAACCCCCACCTATAAAGAGGTGTGCGGCGGACGCACAGGTCATATTGAGGCGGTTGAGGTGCTTTATGATCCGGTGCAGGTCTCCTACGAGATACTGGCCCGTAAGTTTTTCGAAATACATGATCCGACACAGGTGAACCGACAGGGGCCGGATAAAGGTGAACAGTATAAGTCAGCGGTTTTCTATGCTGATGAAAACCAGAAGAAAATTGCGGAAAAGCTAATAAAGACACTCAGGGATAAGGGCTACAAGGTTGCTACTGAATTACGTCCCGCATCTGTCTTTTACCGTGCTGAGCTTTATCATCAGGATTACTATTTTAACAAAGGACAGACCCCGTATTGTCATCGTCCGGTTAACCGTTTTGATTGATCCTATGATGTTTCAAAATACCGGTTCTTATTCTGAAAAAACAGAGGATGCTGAACGTTTCCTGCTGTTTTGATGTATATTCCGCATCTTAAAAAAACCTGCCGCTTACAGAGCGTCAGTCTGTCAGTCTGCCTTTTCCGCATCCCGATATTGACATGTGTCGGCTTTTCATGTAGTTTGATAACAGTATTAGGTCCTCAACGGAGAATCAGATATGGCTGAATGTACTAAGATGAAAAAAAAGAGTTACGGGAGATCGGCGCCGAAACGTGTGGGTATTGCGGGATTCGGTTTCATGGGGCGTATGCATTACGGATACTGGAAGAAACAGAAGGGGGTTGAGGTTGTTGCCCTGTGTGATAAGAATGCGGAACAATTTACGGAAGGTGTTCAGGGGGGTAATCTGTCAGGTGC
>JAWOEI010000104.1:0-43457 GCA_046482825.1 Kiritimatiellia bacterium | reverse complement strand
AAGGAGGTGAGTTATCCGCTGCTCAGCTTCTTCATTGCCGGGTAAGGTACTTAACGGATGGTGTGGTCATTGGCGGCAGGGGTTTTGTTGACCGGATACTCAATGAACACAGTCAGTTCAGTCCATTGCGTCGGAAGCGCGGCGCTAAAGTGATGAAAAGCGGTCAATATCGCTGGGGCGGGTTGTGCGTGGCCGGTGAATTGCGGTCATACGGATCTTACCGGGCATAGTACAGTTCGCGGGGGTTGTGCTACTCTGGCCGCATGAAAAACCACTCAGACAAAACAACCGTTAGCGGGGATTTTTACGCTCCGCTTTTAAAGGCCCTAGCCGAATCCAACAGCACAATAAAGTGCGCCCATTATTCAGACATGGAATTTCTGCAGGGCGGGGTTCAGAGAGTTCTCGAACACATCGAGAGCGGATGGAGGATCGCGTAGTCCCGCACGTTCAAAAGCACCCGCCGCCTGGAAAGATGCGCCCGTCCACATCTTTCACCAGATTCAGGCGGTGGGTGCTTTTAAGGAATTAGTGAATTAGTGACACTCATTAATTATTTGCATTAATTATTTGTTGCTCTGAGTGATTTAAGTGCGTTTTCGATCTGTTGAAAAGCCTCAAGTGATCATGGCCCTAAATGACGAATTTTTGATATTTCACTCATAAAAGTAATATATATTTTAATATATCAATGATTGATTTGTCAAAGAAGTGGCATCATTTGACAGATGCTATATGGTACTTATCACCTTAAAAGAACTTGCGGCGGGCCAGGGCTATCACCACGATTATACTCAGCAGCAGCGACAACCCCATCAGTATACTGAAGGCATGGGGGTTTGCTTCCAGTGGCAGTTTGATGTTCATGCCGTAGATACTCGCAACCAGGGTCGGCAGCATCAGAACAACCGTAATCGAAGTCAGGTATTTCATGACATTATTGAGGTTGTTGGAGATAATGGATGCAAATGTATCCAGGGTACCGGTCAGAATGTTGCTGTGAATAATCGCCATTTCAAGCGCCTGCCGGTATTCAACTGCAACATCCTCAAGAACGTCGAGATCCTTGTCGGGAATGTCCAGCTGGCGGGTATGTTCCAGCCGGCCGATCAGAATATCATTAGCCTTGAGCGACGTAGTGAAATACACCAGTGACTTTTCAATGTTCATCAGACGCATCAATGCTTCATTGGATATTGATTCGTGCAGATCCTGCTCAACCATATCAGCCCGCTGACGTATATCGCGCAGGTATCGCAGATAGAGAATGGCGGAGTGCCAGAGAATCTGAAACGTGAATCGGAAACGATCTTCCGGAGGACATACCCGGCGGATCTGTGTCAGGAATGTGCTGGTTACCGGTGTCTGACGGTTGCATGTGGTTATTATACTGGTGCCTGTCATGATGATGCCGAGCGGCAGTGTCTGAAACGGAATCAGGTTGTCGTGCGGTTCATGAAAAGGAACATGCACAATGATAGATGTGAAATCATCTTCGATCTCGAGACGTGGCCTTTCGTCTTTGTCCAGGGGATCGGTCAGAAATTCGCGGGGAATACCGGTCAGCTCTTTGACCTTGGAAATTTCATCGGTTGAAGGATCGGCCAGGTTTATCCAGCAGGCGCCGCTGTCAGGTGCCGGCACCTCCTTTAAAGCGCCGTTCACCCACTGATATGTTGTAAACATCGCTTCACTCCAAATTTTTTAAACTATTACAATATTCAGGCGCGTTGCAGAGGTGAATTCGTTACAGAAAAACACAGCCCAATATGCGAATCACTGTCGCGAATAAAACGACCTAAGTATGCGGTTGTTTTTGAAAAAAAACAATTAAAGATATGTCGATGAATCATAATTGTGATTTAATGTAAGTGTAACATGTTGAAGATAAATATATTACAAAATATAAACAAACTAAAAATATTTTTGACCGCTTGCCAAGGCATGTTGATTATGCTAATAATCTCAGCTCATTGATCGAAATTAAGATGGATCGGCAGTTTTAAATGACTGAAAAAGAGGCACTGATTGCCCTGAACATGATGTCGGGAATTGGCTCCGTAACAGTTCTTCGTATGAGAGAGCTGTTCGGATCGGCTGCGGCTGTATTCAGAGCGGATAAAGATGATCTTGCCGGGGTTCAAGGTGTAAGTGAGGCCCGTGCCGCAAAGCTCTTTAAAGAGCTTGGACGGGTACCTTATGCGGAGGAAATAAAAAGGGCTGAAAAAAACCGGGTTTCGCTTATCACTATTGATGACGAATTCTATCCGGATCTGCTCCGTAAGATTTCCGATCCGCCGCTGGCGCTCTATGTGGCTGGTGATGTGCAGGCTCTGAATAAAACGGGCTGTGCGGTTATAGGCACACGCCACGCTTCATTATACGGAAAGGAGTGTGCCCGTCGCTTCAGTTATCAGCTGGCTGCGGCAGGCTGTGCTGTAATCAGCGGTTTTGCCCGCGGGATTGATACTGAAGCGCACAAGGGTGCAGTTCAGGCTGGCGGCATCACAGCCGCTGTGCTCGGCGGTGCTCTGGACAGGCTGTATCCGGCTGAAAACAAGGCCTTTGCCCGGGAGGTCGTGGAAAAGGGCGGCGTTATACTTTCTGAATATCCTTTTGGACGTTCAGCTGACCGCCAGACCTTTCCGCAGCGCAACAGGATTGTCAGCGGAATGAGTCGCGGTGTGCTTGTGATCGAATCACCTGCCAGAAGCGGAACTCTGATAACCGTCGGACAGGCTTTGGAACAGGGGCGTGCAGTCATGGCTGTTCCGGGTCGTATAGACTCCAGGGTATCTGTGGGTTCCAACCGGCTGATCCGGGAGGGCGCCTGTCTGGTGACATCGGTTGATGATGTGCTGGAGGAACTGCAGAATATGTTTCCTACATCAGGAAGATGGATGCCCGAAAGAAATCTTCCTGAGAAAAGGAAAGAAGAAGCAGGCCGGACGGCAGTTGATGTCAACGCGCTTTCCGCAGATGAACGCCGGGTATATAAACTGATCTATGATGAAGGTGTTTATGCCGATGTTATTGTGCGGGAATCCGGTCTTGATACCGGAAAGGTTAATTCCATCCTGGTGGGGCTGCAGATCAAGCGGCTTGTAAAAGCCGGGCCCGGAGGATTGTTTAAGCGTGTTTAACCCCCGCATTAGACTTCTGTAAAGAGGGAAGTATATAGCTTATCCGAATTATTCACAGTTGAGGAAATGTTCGTGCTGATTCGCGTTATTCGTAGTTGAAAATTGATTTTCGATATTCGTAGTCGAGAATTTAAATTGCGGGCAGAACCGCATTGTCAGGAAAAGAAGAGGTTTATTTTAATGGGAAAAAATCTGGTAATAGTGGAGTCACCGGCCAAGGCTAAAACCATAGGCAAAATTCTTGGCTCCTCCTACGTGGTGAAATCGTCTGTTGGTCATGTACGTGATCTGCCGGAGAAATCGCTTGGGGTGGATCTCAAGAATGATTTTACTCCCAAATACGTGCTTTCAAAAGGAAAGACCAAAGTTGTCAGCGAGCTGAAAAAAGCGCTGAAGAGTTGTGATGCCGTTTATCTGGCACCAGACCCTGACCGTGAAGGGGAGGCGATTGCATGGCATTTGTATGAAATTCTTGAAAATACCGCCGGGGTCAAACCTTTCTACCGCGTTCAGTATAATGAGATCACATCTGCTGCGGTCAGGAACGCATTTGATCATCCCGGAGAAATAAACATGGACCGCGTCAATGCCCAGCAGGCTCGGCGTATTCTGGACCGTATTGTCGGCTACAAAGTCTCTCCTATGCTCTGGCGCAGGATTAGGCGCGGACTCAGTGCAGGCCGGGTGCAGTCAGTTGCCCTGCGACTGGTTGCCGAACGTGAACGTGAGATTCAGAATTTCAAACCGGAGGAATACTGGCTGATGGGGGCTGTGATGCGCCGTCAGAGTGAACCGCTGGATCCTTTCACAACGCGTCTTGCCCGTATAGATGGTCAGAAGCCCCATATCGGTTCCGAAGATGCCGCGAAAGCTATACTGTCTGATCTGGACGGCAGTATGATGAAGGTTGACGATATAAATACCAGGAATGTGACGCGTCGCGCTCAGCCGCCCTTCATCACATCCACATTGCAGCAGTCCGCCTCAAGTCAGTTCGGATACTCGCCTCAGCGCACCATGAGTCTGGCACAGAAGCTCTACGAAGGTATTGATGCTGGTGACGGTTCTCCCGCTGGCCTTATCAC
This sequence comes from Kiritimatiellia bacterium, assembly GCA_046482825.1. Classification (GTDB taxonomy): domain Bacteria; phylum Verrucomicrobiota; class Kiritimatiellia; order RFP12; family UBA1067; genus M55B167. Next base: position 39,229 of record JAWOEI010000104.1, on the reverse strand, counting down.
ATATATGCGTACAGACTCCTTCAACATCGCCAAGGATGCGCGTGAATCATCCCGAGCTTATATTGCTCAAAATTTCGGCGACAGCTATGTGCCGGAGAAACCCAATTTCTATAAGACCCGCAATGGCGCTCAGGAGGCGCATGAAGCCATACGGCCCACGGACATCAACCGCACTCCTGAAAGTCTGAAGGGAGTTCTGGAAGGCCCTGCTCTTAAACTCTACGATCTTATATGGCGCCGCTTTCTCGCATCACAGATGACTGCCGCTAAGATTGCACGCAAGACGGTTTCCGTTGTGCCTCAGAAATCAGGCCAGCAGCATTCTTATCAGTTCACTGCCACCGCTTCAGAGATTGCCTATGACGGTTTTCTCAAAGTCATGTCAATGGATATAACCAAAAAGAAGAAAAACAGTGATGGTTCTGACAGTGAAGGAGACGATGTTGATGCGCTTCCTCCTTTAGCTGTCGGTGATACGCTGGATCTGCTCGAGTGGTTGAGTGAACGCAAGGAAACAAAACCTCCGGCACGTTTCAGCGAAGCATCTCTGATACGTGCATTGGAAACCAACGGTGTCGGACGTCCTTCAACTTATGCATCTATCATTGAAACCCTCAATACCCGCAAATACACGGTACGCGAAAAACGTCAGCTGACGCCGACTGAACTCGGACTCGAAGTGAATGATCTGCTGGTTAATAAGCTGACTGATCTGTTCAATGTGAATTTCACTGCGGAGATGGAGGAACAGCTTGATTCTGTGGAAGAAGGGGAAATCAGCTGGATTGATATGATGCAGCGTTTTTATACCTGTTTTGCCGAATGGATGGAAAAAGCCAAGGAACCGCCTGCCGACCCTGAGAAAGTTGATGCGGTTATGGATATGCTGGATAAAGTTATCAAGTGGGGGCCTGAAATCCAGCGGGGTAAACGTAAATACAGCGATCAGCGCTTTGTTAAATCCATTGGTGATCAGATTAAAAAAGGTGAAAAGGGGGTTACCGACCGCCAGTTGGAGGCATTGGTAAAAATTACCGTGCGATACCGTGATCAGATCCCCGGAGCTGAGCAGGAACTTACCCGTTTGGGTTTTGCTTCCTATGTTGAAAGTGATAATGCCGCTCTAAGTTATGAAAAAACAATGGAGCGCTTTGAAATTCTCGACTCGCTGGGACTTTCTGAGTCGCAGATGAAATTCTACGATTCAATTAAACAACAGGTTTCCAGTGGCCGTAAACTGAGTGAAAAACAGGTGATAGCTCTTGATCGCATGCTTATGCAGTACTCCGCCAAAATCGAAAATTTTGAGTATTTGCGAAAAAAACTTGAACTCAAGGTAACCGACAGCGGTTTGCCGCAGGATGATGAAAGCCCTGTACTGATGGAAATGCTCGGCCAGGTTGAAACCTGGAACGAGCCTGTCAAACGCGGTAAGAAAACCTTTGATGACAAGGCATTTTATAACAGTCTTAATCAGCAATTCCAGTCCAAGAACTCTCTCACACCGAAACAGCGCTATGCCCTCAAACGCATGATCTTCCGCTACAAATCTCAGATCAGTAATTTCGATGACTATGTTGATAAACTCGGTCTGAATAAAAAGAGCAAAAAAGAGAACTGAAGGGATCAGGGCCGAATTGGGTCTCCGGCATCTGCAGGGCAGGTGATCTCACCTGCCACTGTATAGACGGGATTTTTCTGCCAAGGCGCCAAGGCGCAAAAAATGTTTCGGTCCGCTGATCTCCGCGAAAGCATGATGAATTTTCCCCTGCTTACGCAGGTTGTTAATCACTGAAAATTCACCATGCGTTCAGTTTGCCTGAGAGAGTTCAACAGATTGCGGGACAGCGAGAAAAACACAACCAGACTATTTGAAATTATGAATACGCTCATTCAATGATCTAAGTTTGGTTGCGGCTGAAAGCAGCTTTGGAATAAAGAGCGTTTATTAGTTCAACCATTTCAGGGTCTTCGAATCTTTCATAGCCAAGTAGTTATCTCACATGAGTCAACCAGTGATGTTCTAAGTAGTTACTGAACTTGCTTCGGTGTCATCTATTGTGAGTCAAATCGTTGGCTGAAAAAAAGTCAGTTATGTGTTTATTTTGATAAATCAAGTATGTTATACTTGTGCTGTTTGAAACCCTAGTAATCAGATAGGGAAACCATATAAACTGTGTTTTAACTTTGAACAAGGAGAAAAACCAATGAAAGTGAAAAATTATGGATTATGTCTTGTCGGTGCCGGGATGATTATAGGAACAGTCTGCGGCTGCGGAGACGGAAAAAAAGGAAAACAGATTGAGCTGCTGAATGTTTCATATGATCCCACACGTGAATTTTATGTTGATTACAACAAATACTTTTCAGATATGTGGAAGGCTGAAAACGGTGATGCCGTCGTAATCAGCCAGAGCCATGGAGGAGCGGGTAAACAGGCACGTGCGGTTATAAACGGACTGGATGCGGATGTGGTTACACTCGCGCTGGCATATGATATTGATGTCATAGCTGAAAAAACCGGTCATTTCGGTGTTGACTGGCAGAGTCGTCTTCCGAATAACAGTTCTCCGTACACATCGACTATTATTTTTCTGGTACGGAAGGGGAATCCGAAGAAAATTAAAGACTGGGATGACCTTGTTAAACCCGGTATGGAGATTATTACTCCGAATCCGAAAACATCCGGCGGTGCGCGTTGGAATTATCTTGCCGCGTGGGGTTATGCTTTACGTAAGAACGGGGGGGATAAAACAGCCGCCCGGGAGTTTGTGACAAAACTCTATAAAAATGTCCCTGTTCTGGATTCGGGCGCCAGAGGATCAACCACGACATTTGTCAAGCGCGGTATGGGCGATGTTCTGCTGGCATGGGAGAACGAGGCTTTTCTGGCTGTCAATGAATTAGGTCCGGACAAATTTGAGATTGTCGTTCCGTCAGTATCAATTCGGGCTGAACCACCTGTCACTCTTGTGGACAGAGTGGCGGAAAAACACGGAGTGGAAGAGGTGGCGGAGGCATATCTGCAGCAGCTCTATTCTCCTGAGGCGCAGAAACTGGCGGCCAGACATTATTACCGCCCTGTAAAACCCGAGTATGCGGATAAAGATGATCTTGCACGCTTCCCCGATGTCGAGCTGTTCACTGTCAGTGAAGTTTTCGGCAGTTGGAAAGACGCTCAGAGAATCCATTTTTCTGACGGTGGGATTTTCGACAGTATTTATCTTTCAGACAAATAACAAGACAGCTGAAACGGGTATATGACGCCCGGTTGAAGCTGCTGCTGACGGAAGGAGTCGCAGAATGAAGATGGATGTTGTGATTTTCACGGGGTTGTTGGCTGTATCTGCGTTAATAGCGGACAATGCAGTTCTTCAGGCTCCGTCTGCCTTTGTTTTTGATGAAGGGCTGGACATGAGGATACGTTACGAACACGAAGATAATTTTATGAGATCCGGGAAGAATACGTTTAATTCGGGTTATCTGGATTATCTTCGTTTCAGAACCCGTGTATGGGGCAGAGCTGTTTATAAAGATGATTATCTTATGTTTCTGCGTCTTGGCAACGAATTTCGCGACTATCGCAATAGTACGGCGAATAAAAATAAAAATGAGTTTCCTGATGAAATATACATCGACAACCTCTTTTTTGAGATTAAGAATCTGAAGGACAGGGTTGATCTGCGTCTTGGACGCCAGGATATCGAATTCGGGGCCGGACGTCTTGTCAGTGACGGCACTCCGGGTGACGGGTCGCGTTCCGCATTCTTCGATGCGGTCCGGGCAAAGGTTAAAGTGCTGGAAAACAGCGAACTGAACCTTGTCGGTCTATATAACCATTATCGTGATGATTTCACAGTGGGCAACGGCTTTAATGAATATGATCTCACCGCAGTCAGAAAGGGCGATCCTTATTCGAAGATGAATGAGATGGGTGCTGCTGTCTATATGAGTTACAATGAACTTGAGAATCTTCCCATGGAATTTTACTGCATATGGAAGCGGGAGACCCGCTTTTATGATAAGAGTGTACGTTATCCCGGGCGGAATTTTTATACGACAGGCTTTCGTCTCAAGCCGGAATTTACTGAAAAACTCTCAGGGGAGCTGGAAGCAGCGCTTCAGACTGGCGGAATTGACAGTCGGAAGGGCGCAGGAATGCAGGATAGAGATATATTTGCCTGGATGGGATATGCCGGACTCACGCGTTCTGAAAAAAATCTGCCGGGAAAACCGCAGTTGACCGCTGCTGTGCTATATCTTTCCGGCGACGAGGACAGTTATTACAAAACAACGGATGGAAGCACTGATAACGGGTGGAATCCTGTGTTCAACCGCACCACCTGGTTCAGCAAGATCGCTGCGTCAATGTATGATAAATACCGCTGGTCCAATCTGATCTATCCGCATCTGGAGGGACGGCTGGAGCCGTCTGCAAAACATAAAATCAAGCTGCAGACTGGTCCGATGTTTGCCGCTGCGAAAGATAATAATGCGCAGAGCAGTTACCGCGGATATTTTACGCAATTGCGTTACGATTTTCCCTTGCTTGATAAAATTTTTAACGAGCGCGGTTTGATTAAGGGTGCGGTTGTCGGTGAAGTTCTCTGTTACGGCGATTACTATGAGCATGAAGTGCCCGGAAACAATGAGGATTTCACCTGGTGGATGCGGTGTGAATTGAAAGCCGCTTTTTAAATTCGCAGTTGCGAAACGGTTCTCTTTTTCGTATGATAACGAGAATAACTGATTAACCTATAGGAGAACAGTATAATATGTTGAACAACAAGACAAGATACGCGTTGATGGCTATGCAGGCTATAGCTGAAAAGACAACAGATGAATCACCTGTCTCAACCGCTGAGATTGTGTCCCAGACTAATATTTCACATAAATTTCTGGAGCAGATTCTTTTTGAGTTAAAACAGTATGGACTTCTGACCAGTAAAAAAGGTTCAAAAGGCGGCTATCATCTTTCCCGTTCTCCGGATAAAATCTCGCTCGGTGAGATTATAAGAATTATGGAGGGGCCTATTGCCCTTGTCTCCTGCGTTTCACAGAAGTTGGGGGAGGTTCCCTGTGATGAATGTCCTGACCCTGTAACCTGCGGGCTCAGGGTCGTGTTTCGGGAAGTGCGTAACCTGACAGCGGATATACTGGATTCAAAAACACTGCTTGATGTCATTAATATTGAAAACGAACTTGAGCAGGCCAGAGTGCAGTCCTTTGATTATCAGATATAAACTGAAACGGAAAAACAGTCATATGAAATTGTTTTCGGCAAACCGATCTGTTCTGCCAGGATTCGGATTGAATCTCGGTTTTACGTTGCTGTATCTGAGTCTGATCGTTCTGATTCCGTTGTCAGGCTTGATATTTAAAACCGCGACAATGCCGCTGAGCAGTTTTATACACACAGTTTGTGATCCGCGTGTTCTTGCTTCTTTCAGACTCACGTTGCAAACATCGCTCTGCGCTGCTTCAATCAATGCGGTGTTCGGTTTTCTGATTGCCTGGGTGCTGGTCAGATATTCTTTTTTCGGAAAAGGGTTTCTCGATTCGTTTGTTGATCTTCCGTTTGCATTACCCACTGCTGTAGCCGGTATTACCCTGGCAGGTCTGTTTGCAGCCAACGGATGGGTCGGGCGGTTTCTGGAACCCATGGGGCTTAAAATTGCCTATACGCCTCTCGGAATTGTTGTCGCGCTTACTTTTGTCGGGATTCCCTTTGTAATCAGAACGGTGCAGCCTGTATTGGAGGATTTTGAGCGGGAACAGGAAGAGGCGGCTGTCTGTCTGGGCGCAACACGCCTGCAGGTTTTCACAAAGGTTATATTCCCTTCGGTTTTACCTGCTCTGTTAACCGGATTTTCATTGGCTTTTGCCCGTGGTCTCGGCGAATACGGTTCGGTGATTTTCATAGCGGGAAATATGCCTATGGTTTCTGAAATCACCCCTCTTCTGATTGTCACCAAGCTGGAGCAGTATGATTATAAGGGAGCAACCGCAATAGCGTCGGTTATGTTGATGATATCTTTCCTGATCCTGCTTTCTATAAATCTTATCCAACGGTGGTCCCGTCGTTTCACGACTGCCCCTTAATGAGGCCTTGAATGCAGAGTAATAATGAAGAACTGACTGAACCCGCATGGGTGCGTCTGCTGCTTACATTGACAGCACTGCTGTTTTTGTCGTTCATGCTTTTTCTGCCGCTGGCTGCCGTTATCACAGAGGCTCTGTCAAAAGGGGTTCAGACTTACTGGAATGCAGTAACCGAACCGGACGCTCTTGCGGCAATGAGATTGACCCTTATTGCCGCTGGGGTAAGTGTGCCTCTTAATCTTGTTTTCGGTATATCCGCGGCCTGGTGTATTGCCAGATTCCGGTTTCCGGGCAGAAGCGTTCTTTTAACCCTGATTGATCTGCCCTTCTCTGTTTCACCTGTTATCTCCGGATTAATTTATATTCTCATGTTCGGACTTTCAGGCTGGCTGGGCCCCTGGTTGGCGGATCATAATACGAAGATTGTTTTCGCGGTCCCGGGTATTATACTCGCAACGATATTCGTCACTTTTCCTTTTGTCGCCAGAGAGCTGATTCCTCTGATGGAATCACAGGGCAGCGAGGAGGAGGAGGCCGCCCTGGTGCTGGGTGCTAACGGCTGGCAGATTTTTTGCAGAATTACTCTGCCGAATATTATCTGGGGGCTTCTGTACGGAATAATATTGTGTAATGCCCGGGCAATGGGGGAGTTCGGGGCTGTTTCCGTGGTTTCCGGACACATACGCGGTGTGACAAACACACTGCCTCTGCATGTGGAGATTCTCTATAATGAATATAATTTCTCCGCGGCATTTGCAGTTGCATCTCTGCTGGTTTTTCTTGCCGTCGTTACCCTGTTTATCAAGACCCGTGTTGAAAAGAAAGTGAAGAGGGAGTATCAACTTGTCGGAAAGCGGTCCTCTGTGGAGATAGAAAAATGAGCATAAAAGCCCTTGGAATTACAAAGCATTTCGGGAGTTACTGCGCTCTGAATGATGTGAGCGTGGATGTTCCCGGCGGAGAGCTGGTGGCGCTGTTAGGTCCTTCCGGTTCAGGCAAAACCACACTGCTGCGTATTATTGCCGGTCTGGAAAAGGCTGATTCCGGTACTATTGAGTTTGAAAATCAGGATGTTACCAATGGACGTGTGCGGGACAGAAAAGTGGGTTTTGTGTTTCAGCATTATGCTCTTTTCCGGCACATGTCTGTGTTTGATAATATCGCTTTCGGACTTTCCGTCAAACCCCGGAAGGAACGTCTATCGAAAAGATGCATAAAAGAGAGGGTGTATAAACTGCTTGAGCTGATTCAACTGGATTCGCTTGCCGATCATTATCCAAGTCAGCTGTCCGGCGGTCAGCGTCAGCGGGTGGCATTGGCCCGCGCTCTGGCTACGGAACCGAAAATTCTGCTTCTGGATGAACCCTTCGGCGCGCTTGATGCGAAAGTCAGGCAGGAACTGCGCAAATGGCTTCGGCATCTTCACGATGAAATTCATGTAACCAGTCTTTTCGTTACCCACGATCAGGAAGAGGCCCTGGAAGTTGCAGACCGTATTGTGGTTATGAACAACGCCACAATAGAACAGGTCGGCACTCCTGAAGATGTTTTTCACAGACCGACTTCAGAGTTTGTTATGGGTTTTCTCGGGGATATCAACATATTCCACTGCCGCGATGGTAAGGATGGAAACCATCTGGCTGAAAAACCGGAAGATGGCCGGATGCTGGTTCGCCCTCACGATCTCAGACTATCACGTGAACCCTGTGCCCAGGCTGTTTCCGGCACAATTAGACGTGTTCAGACCGCAGGTTCTTTTGTGAAAACAGAGGTTCTCGACAGCCTCGGCCTGAATCTCCAGGTTTATCTCTCCCATGAGGAATATCATGATGCGCCTTGTTTTGTTGGGGAAACGGTATATGTCCTTCCACGACATACCATTGGTTGAAAAAACCATGTTTCAGGCTGAGTCTTCTTCTGATACGCTCAGCAGTTTTTTCCCGCTCCATGATATCAGTAGGGCACCCGGAGGAGCGGTTATAATAATACTCAGAACAGCCATTGCCAGAATCAGTTCTCCAGGAGTCGTATCCATCCCCGCAGCTGCCATGGCGGCAAGCGGAACGCCGCCTATTGCCGCCTGCACTGTGGCCTTGGGCAGGTAGGCGAAACTGATAAATAACCGCTCTTTTCTGTTGAAATCGCTTTTGAAAAGACAAAGTTGTACGCCGATGATACGCCCGATAAGCCCGATGATAATTACGGCAGCCCCCGCCAGACCGGCTTCGGCGGCCACCGGCAGGTTGACTTTTGCTCCCACCAGTGCGAACAACATCAGTTGAGCGAACAACCACACTTTTGCGAGTTTAGAGGATATCTCATGGGCCATCCGCTCTTCTTTCTCCAGTATGATAAATCCTATTGACATGAGTGCGAGCAGGGCGGAAAAAGGAATCAGGTGTTCGACTTTGCTCTCAAAATTCAGCAGAAGCACAGCCAGTCCGAGAATGATAAGAACCCTTTTTGTTGCGCGGGGATTGAATTTTCTGAAGAACCAGTGCAGCAGCAGTCCAACCCCAAGACCTGTTCCTGTGCCGAGAATTATGGAGACCGGTATCTTGATCAGACTTATGCCGAAGTTTAGCGACTGGCCCACATACATGGCCACAAAAGAAGTGCATAGAACAATTGCCACTGCGTCGTCGCAGGAAGCTCCCGCAAGCACCAGAGTGGGTGCCCCTTTTTCGGCGCCCCGTTTTTCTTCGATGAATTGTATCATTAGAGGAACAACAACAGCAGGGGAGACCGCAGCCAGAATACTTCCCAGTATGGCTGCTTCGAAACGGGTGATCTGCAGGAAAGCCGGAGCGGCCAGTGTTATAAATCCCACTTCGCATATGCAGGGTATGAATGCCATCATGATAGCCCTGGCACCAACCTTGGTCAGTGCTTTACGGCTGATTTCAAAACCGGCACGCAACAGTATTACAATCAAAGCCAGCAGGCGCAGTTGCTGCGAGACGGCCTGCGTTTCGCTGTTGAGCAGATCAAGCGCATAAGGCCCTGTCAGCATACCCAGCAGTAGAAGCCCTATCAATCCGGGTATTTTCATGCTGCGGAAAACCCAGTCAACAAAAAGACCTGCAAGTATCAGTTCCGCAATTCCGAACAACATCTGTCGATTCCTCCTGATGATTTAACAATAAGCGCCGGAAAGAATTCCGGAAATTATTTCGCTTCGCCATCCGGTATCGAGTTTGCCGGACGCTGACTTATGTCCGTTTAAACAGTTTGATATATATGTTTCCATATCAGCACGTGATGCAACCAGAGCCGGGTCAATTCCGTGTTTCTCACTCTGTTCAATTATAAAATTATGCAGTTTTTTTGTTTCCTGTTTCAGTTTTTTTCTGTCAGCTGTTTTGTCAATAGCTTCCGGACATTCGGCATCAGGACATGCCAGCCCTGTCTTAACTGTTTTTATAAGTTCTTTTATCACTCCGTCGGGCATTTTGCGTGGAAAATCAGGAACTGATTGCATTCCGGTTATGCTGTCGGGAACATTGAAGGCGAGTCCGATGATAACAGAGTTGCTTAATACACGGCCTCGCGGCAGGTTGCGTCTCCGTGCTTTGTTTTCTCTCCACGCCGCCAGTTCCCGCAATACAGCCAGCTGACGTTTGTTGAGTCGTGAAGCACCTTTCACCCTTAGAAACATCTTTCGCGGTTCTCTCTCTTCAAATGTTTCCGGATTGCTCAATGATTCATTTTCTTCCTTCATCCATTTCAAGACAATTGAATTGCGGCATTGCCCGATAATATATTCACGGAGCTCCGGAAGATACAGAACATCATAGAGAGCATAGTCCAGCTGCGCTTCTGTCAGCGGACGTTTGATCCAGTTGGAACGTGTTTCGGATTTTGTCAGATCAATTCCCAGACACTGCTTTAAAAGATTCTGCAGAGAGAGCGTGGAATCAAATCCGGCAAAACCCGCTGATGTGCGTGTGTCGAATATATTGCAGGGCTGTGATTGCGTTTCCCGGGCCAGTATTCCCAGATCCTGGGGTGCGTCATGAAGTATTTTAACTGTTTTCCCGTTTTCAAGGATGGGGCCGAGCATTATGATGTCGTCAAGAACAACAGTGTCCACCAGAAAGCACTCTCGGTCAGCAGTTGCTATCTGCACCAGACCGAGAACAGGATAAAAAGTGCGCTCCCAGAAAAATTCGGTGTCAACAGCTATGACCGCTTCATTTGACAGCCGTTCACACATTTCAGACAATTCCCGCGAAGATGTAACTAAACGTGATTTATACAAATCTTGTCTCCTTTTCCTGTTTATTTTTATCCTGTATGCACGGAATTCAGTGAATTGAAGCTCTCAGTATAATACCGCGACGAATTTATTACTACCGTGATTTTTTTCAGATTTTAACGGAGAATATATTTTTCCCTCTGTGGATATCCTCAACGGGACTGATTCTGCGGTATTTCGGGTGTACCTGTATCTACGTTCTTGACAATATAACGTTAAAAGCGTATAACTCGCCGCTCTTATGTATAAAAATAAAAACTTCGAACGTCGCGGCAAACGTCCCCAACGTTCCAACAGACGGAAAAACCGTCATCCCGGCCTTGCCGAGAATCAGCCTAAGCGTCGTTTAGAGTCTCCCGAAGGTGAAATCCCGCATGAGTTCTCCCAAACGGTTTTTGGTAAACTGAACCCTTTATTGCAGCATGCCGCTGTAAAAGAAGGTTTTAAAACCCCGACTCCTGTTCAGGAGCAGTCAATCCCCCATCTTCTTGAAGGCCGTGATATTTTCGGTTGTGCTCAGACAGGCACGGGAAAGACAGCAGCTTTTCTTTTGCCGATTCTTGAGCGGTTTTTGGTATCCGGCGGCAGGCCTCAGCCCGGCAGGCCGCGTGCCCTTATTGTGGCACCGACCCGTGAACTGGCAGCACAGATTGCGGAAAGTACTGTCATCTTTTCCCGATATACCCGCATATCCTTTGCAGTAATATTCGGTGGCGTCAGCCAGGTGCCTCAGGTTAAGGCTCTTAAACACGGTGCGGATGTTGTTGTCGCAACCCCCGGCCGTCTGATAGACCTTATGGAGCAGGGGCATATTTCTCTTGAGAATGTGGAGTGCTTTGTACTCGATGAGGCTGACCGTTTGCTGGATATGGGATTTCTGCCTGATATCAGAAAAATACAGGCAAAACTGCCTGATGGAAGACAGACCATGTTTTTCTCCGCAACCCTTTCGAAAGAGGTGATGAAACTTTCGGAAAGCATGGTGAAAGATCCCGCCCATGTTAATATTGCGCCTGAGGAACCCACCGTTGATAAGATCAATCAGTCGCTGATGTTTGTTGGTAAAGGTAAAAAAACAAATCTTCTGGTGTGGCTGCTACAGAATAAGCCTGAGATGAAACGTGTGATAGTTTTTGTGCGTATGCGTTATGTGACTGATAATATAGCCGACAAATTGCGGAAAGAGGGCATAACCGCTCAGGCAATTCACAGCGACAAAACCCAGCGCATGCGTACCAATACACTCAACGGTTTCCGTACCGGACGCATTCGCGTTCTGACTGCCACCGATATCGCTTCGCGCGGAATTGACGTCAGTGATGTTACCCATGTTGTGAATTATGATCTTCCTGAGGAAACCGAGTCTTATGTTCATCGCATCGGACGTACCGCCCGCGCCGGAAGTGAGGGTGCCGCCATTTCTTTCATCAGCAAAAACCAGCGCAATCTGCTGCGTGATATCGAAAAGCTGATTAAAAAAGAGATCCCGCGCGAGAGAGAACAGCCGTATCATTCGGAAGAGGTTGAAGAGTCTCTGTTAAGCGGGGGGGATGAAAAGAAGACAAAGACACGGGGTAATTTCAAACGTTTTAGGAAGGAAAGAGATCCCAAACGAGGTAAGATGCGTGGACAGGTTAAACCGGATAGGACCCGAAAGTTCAAATCCGGTGCAAAGAAAAAATCCGGATCAGCTGCCGCTGAGGATAAATCGGCAAACTCCGCCGGGCTTTCTAAGTCAGCGGCAAAATCTGTTACAGAAAAAACGCAATCGTCTTCCTCAGCGAAAAGTGCAGCGCACCATCCTGAAATCAAGGGTAAGGCCCGTATCAGAAAACAGCGCAACACCCCGCCCTGGATGCGTTGATAATGCCTGTCTTCGCCCGCAAGCGGGGCTGTGTCACAAAGTGGGTGTCAGCTGTATGAATGAGGTAACACCTGCAAGACTGTGCTGCGTTTTGATAGAGCTTTGACCAAGTGGGAGAACGGTTGCACCTGTGTTTTCAGTACAATAATTCTGATTGCCAGCAAAACGGTTGTTGTGGCCTTTTTTTTTCTCAAGAAGAGCCCTGTTTCTCAGGGATTGCTTCGAATCCCAGTACCTCGAAAGGCGCGAGATTAAAGTTGTGTGCCCGTCCAGCTTCAATGATTATAGGTTTGCTTCTCTCCTGTGATTTCCACAGACGTCTGACAGTAAAACGCTTTGCGGCATCCGGGGGCAACTCAAAATCTCTGGCGGCATCGAATGCATATTGTGTCGGTTCGGACGATGGATTTCTTACAACCACAATTCCTTTACGCGGTGCCCAGGAAGCGAATCCGTATATCTGCAGCTCTTCCGGATTTCCGCCGATCCAGTGAGTGTCAACCAGAACATCGGCATTTTCACGCGACCAGCTGGTTGTTTCCGCAAGAGCATCCCACCCTGCAGATGTCATCAGTGTTGGGTCAATAAAGAACTCCAGCAGACTCTTGCCTGTGCCGATGGAAAAATGGATGTCATCAATCACATCTTGCTCCTGATGTGATATCTTCTGATCCTCATATCCCGGTTGTTTTTCTGTATGCGCGACCCATACGGAATGATATTTGAGACAGTTGAGCGGCAGAAGCGGTGCAGTGGCGGCGGTTTTATTATAGGCATGGACATCGGTTCCGGTGATCCACTGCTGCCGTTTGCTGCCTTTACCGTGATAGATAATATCCCTGCCGGCACGCCAGATTGCATCGACATCCCACAACCAGTAGGGAGATGCCCAGTCACCGTTCATCTGGTACATGTTCAGATCGGGTTTAATACGACGCAGATCACCGAGAATCCTGAGCAGAGCGGCGCTTTCTCTGGCGTGAAGTTCGCTGCCGCTCCATTTGTGATCTCCCATGCCGTCAAACTTGATATGGTTGACGCCCTGATTTTTAACCATATCAACACAGACCTGATGGAAGCGTTCATAGTAGTTGGGGCCAGCCAGTGAGAATATACCGCCGCGCCAGTTTGTTGTTGATTCAATCAACTCCATGTCCTGCCGGAATCCAGCCCGTACACGAGCTAATCTTGAAACAAGGTTGTACCCGCCGGAAGGACCTATCCATATACCCACTTCGCTATCGTATTTTGCGGTTAATTCCCTCAGCGGCGCAAGACCGTCAGGATAAGCCTCCTTGTGAAATTTCCACACTGTGCTGAAATCATCCCAGCAGCCATCTGAAAGATAGGTGTCCACCTTCACACCGCGTTTCTCCGTTAGTTCGTGTCCCACGCTTTTTATAAGATCGATAAACTCATTGCGTGCTCTTACCGGTTCCAGCCAGTGGACAACAGTCCAGCCGTTACACTGAAGAACAGGTTTGTATGGCTGGGCCCGTTCGCGTTCGACATAGTACAGGAACCCTCGACGCAGTTGGCCTTCGGGAACCACGCCGACAACAGCCGATACAGTCCAAGGTTCGTTCATGTGCAGATGATTGAAATTTCGCAGAGAACAGGTTACGCAGCCATCGGATTCGCGGACGGAATGTTCAGACATGGGATGTTCGCAGGCGATAAAAAAATTCCCGCCCGCAACCGGTGATCCCGGAACTTCACCTGTTACAGCAGCTCCTTTGAGATTGATGCTGAGAATATCAACTTTCAGTGGCGGCAGTTCTGATTTAATGGTTGCTTCCTGGCGTACATAGTTAGCTCCGTCACGTATTGTGAGCTGCCATACGACGGGAACGCTTTCTTCATTACCGCAGAGTGTGTGTACAGTTGCTTTCCAGCCAGAGAATCTCTTTGATGCCGGCAAGGCGTCGGGTTTTTCTCTGATTCGTTCGAGAACGGGTTTGTCTGTCAGACGCAACTGGTTGATTTTATAGCGCTTGTTATGAAACAAGCGCAGAAATGTGCTTTTCTCAAGCCATTTTCCCGCACGGATTTTCTTATGCGACATTTTATTGGAAACCTCGAGAAGTTTAAAAGGGCCTTCTCCCAGGTTCCATACAGCTTTAATGACGGAGTTTTCGAGTATGAGTTGATCATCCTCGATACGCGCGGTTGCTTTACCGGGAGGAGTTCCCGGAAACTCCATGGCGGAAATTGATGACGTTGTGACTATAATCGTCCATAATAATATTATGAGAATACGGTTCATTAGTTTTGTCCTTTCCTGATTTAAATGAATCCTGATGTGCTGCGCCATAGTGTAAGATATGGGTGGGTTACCCTGTCAAAACAACTCAGTAAATTTCAGTTGTCGTTTATTCCCCGACAGAACAGCCGCACATAAGTAATTAGATAGAGATTAATATAAAAAGATTTTTTCTGTAACAGTTTTTAGTGGGGCGCATTTTAAATTTATCGTCCTGTGCAGATGTTCTTTGTATTTCAATATCAGAAAAAAGAGTTATCCGTTCTGTTTCGGCAGTGTTGCGTTTTTGATTTTTAATTCTTGTAGCTTACAGGAGAATTCAACCGTCAAACCAGCATTTTCCTTATCAAAAAAGGGTGCGATTAAGGGTTGACATTTTTCACCCCCCCCCCCGCATAATAGATATTAACGATGGAATTTGGCAAATTTCAATATCCCTATGGGATGCTATAGTGAGTGAGATTCAAGTCTCTACGGTTTGGAGGCATTCTGTCGGTGCTCAGAACATTCAGTGAAAAGCTGCTGAAAATTAATCGGGTTACAGACGAAAATCGTTTTCGGATTCAGCAAATCCGCGATTCCGCAAGTCCGGCAGACAGACAGTAGTAATTTTCCACTTATACATTATACAGGAGATCATGATGAAAAAAAATTACAGGTATTCAAATAAATGTTTTGTTTCTGTTGCAGTATTTTGTATCGGAATATTTTCCGTACAACTTCATGCTGGGGTTTATGATGACTGCGAAGCCTGGTGGCATTTCGATTATGATGCTGATGATGACGGCCACGCAGACCTTGATGAAATCCGCGACCAACGGTACTGGACTGAAAGTTCGGGCAGACATGCCACAGCCATAAGCGGCCCGCTGGGAGGCCCGGGTTGGACAAACATGCCGGTTGTATGTCCGGCAGGCGGACAGAATTACGGCAATAAATCCATGTATTTCAATCCCGCTGTGGATCCCGCCACAAGCAACTGCTATCCCGTAACATTTAAAGCCACAACTCCTCTTGCTGGCTCTGCTACAATCGTAACACGCTTTTACTGGGAGGGGATAGCTACTGAAGTATCAAACTGTCATATGGGATGGCTGTACAACAACAAACTGGAATGGCCTGACCGTGGCTGGATGTTCGGTGTATTTAACGAGTCATATCCCTGTCTTAGAATATATGCTATAGAAGATCAAATCAGTATGGATGCGTCCATCAAAACCAACACATGGTATGATGTTGCCGTGGTTCTAACTGATGGCGGTATAAACACACCCACCGACACCGTTGAGTTCTATCTTTGGGAAGAGGGTGGTTCTCTGGTATATGAATCACATAATACAACCGTAATAACAAACTCGATCAGTGCGGGTGATGTAGTTATCGGTGCTGAATATGCAACTTCCGGGTATTCATCATCAAATGGGCGCAAAGCTTTTAAAGGAGCCGTTAATCATTTGGCAGTCTGGGATCGAGCTCTTTCATTTGATGAGGTTAACGAAGCATTTGGTCATCCCAGACCGTTATTCCAGATCGGACTTAAAAACAACAACTCAAATGATATGCGGGCAGAGACCTCAACCGATGCCGAATACCGTTTAGGTGATCCATGGCATACTATGCGCCGGGCTGTGACCCTCTACCGTCGTGACGCAACAATTAAACTTGAACTAGATGCAATTGAAGCGGCTCTGGATTACGGGTTTCACCTCAGAACATATAGTTCTCAGAGCAGTCAGTCTGTGCAAATCGAACTGATTGTCAATGATTTCACCTATCCGGAGCAAGCTGTTGGCCCGTTTCAGGATTACCACTGGTATATCCCCGGTAGCGAACTCATTGAGGGAACCAACACTTTCACTTTGCATTATGCAAATGGACCGGCCTCATATATCAGTTTTGACTGGATGGAAATAAGCGGTTCATGGCAAGTGGGCTATGAAGATTTTTCGAGTGCAGAATTTGCCAACGAAGGGGATGCTCCTGATGATTTCTACGTGACCGATCCGAATTGGATGCATTTAGAACGTGCTGTAACATCATACACAGTTGCCGGCGACCCGTTAATAAATATTCACTTCACGCTTTCTTCTGAAATGATTGACCAATATACCTATGATTATACTACCCGTCTGCTTTCACAGGGTATCAGAGAAGGTGGTACTGGCAATCATGCTTTCACTATCGGCTGTAATGATACTGTGGTGCAGTCTTATCCTGAAGGGTTGCCGGACAATACTTTATTCTCGGTATCAATGCCCCGGGAACTTCTTGTGGAAGGAGACAACGTTATCAATATAATTTATGATTCCGAAAACGGCGAAGCTTACTCTCAGTTTGATTTTCACCGTCTGGAGCTGCAACAGCAGCCAGCAGCTGGGACCTTCATATTTGTCTTCTGAAGGACAGAAATGCTATATCCCACATAAGCGGCACCTTGGAGACGTAGTAAAACTGTAGAGTTGCGTCTTCAGCTTGGCAATATATCAGCCACTTTTAGACGGCAAAAGAGAGCGGGAATATGTCGTTTATCCGTCCTCTTTCATACGGCGTGACTGCTGCAGGAAGATGCGCGTAATGCGGTCTGCAGAATTTAATACGGAGACGGGAAACTGTTCCTTAAAAGTGACTTTTCGCGGAAGCTGGTGGGCGGTGAGGGACTCGAACCCCCGACATCCTGGGTGTAAACCAGGCTCTCTAACCAACTGAGATAACCGCCCGTTTGAAAAGGTGCGCTAAATATAACGTTTATGGAGGTTGGAATCAAGTCAGGAGTGCAATTTATTTTGTTCCCCTAAAATTAATCTGCTAACATTACAGCGTGATGAAGCATGTATTATATGTTCTGGAGGCAGTTGAAGGAGGTGCCTGGAGGCATCTTAAGGATCTTATCGGTGAAATTCATGGAAAATCCGTCCAGTGCTCAGTGGCACTCTCCTTTGAACGTGATCTGGATAATATTGATGAGGTGCTTCGTTTTCTGAGTTCTATCAATGTTCCTTTTTATGAGATTCCCATGAAAAGGGGTGCTGTTCCCGGTGATATGACGGCTACGTTTAAGATTTCGAAGTTGATTCGTGAATTGAAGCCGGATCTGGTGCATGCGCATTGCGCGAAGGCGGGTGTTCTGGGACGAATAGCGGCCAAGTTGAATAAAACTCCCGCTGTCTATACTCCGCACTGTTTTCCTTTTCTTATGAATAATACCAGGCTTTCCGCTGCATACAATTTTGTGGAAAAGGGCATGGTGAATACAAGCTCCGCTATAATTGTTCTCTCCCGTGAAGAATATGAGGCGTCGATTCAGTTGGGTTATCATCAGCAGCGTATTCATTTTATACCTAATGGCATCAGGCCCTGCGGATTGAAGCTGCCGGAGATAAATAACCATAAACCTTTGAAGCTGGGTTTTTTCGGCAGAGACGCGATGCAGAAGGGAGCGGATGATTTTGTACGGATGATACAGGAGCTGAATCAACGGGATGTGGAATGCGTCGGAAACATTTACGGGGTATTTTCTGCTGGACATCCGGCTTCCGGCTTCGGGAACTGTGATAACTGTCAAAACATTATAAGAATATGCGGCCGTTGTCCGCAGGATCAGGTAATCAGGCGTATGCGTGAATGTGATGTGATTGTTATTCCGTCCCGCTGGGAGGGATTGCCTTATGTGCTGCTGGAGGCTCTGGATGCGGGTGTGCCTGTTTCAGCTTATTGTGTCGGCGGGATAGAGGATGTCATAACACACGGTGTGAATGCTATGCTGGCGGCCCCCGGGGAGTTTGATGATCTGGTGACAAATACGGCAAAACTCTGTGATGCCGCGTTACGACGTGAGTTCGCGGAAAAGGGACGTCAAACAGTTGCTCAGTATAATCTGGAGAGAATGGTTGCAGCTACGCTTGATGTTTATAATATTGTGCGATTCTGTCGCATATAAGACTGAAAGCAGCTTCGGGAGAGGAGACGCAAAAAAGACACACCGGCCTGTTATGGTGGTGTGTCTTTCAAAATTATACGATGCCGATTGGTTCAAGCCTTTGCAGCAAGCATTTTTTCGACCTTTTTAGGGGTCAGGCAGAGCTTACGCACCTCTTCCGGCTGCATTTTCTCCACAACCTCTGCATCCATACCCAGTTTAACCAAACGGGCGCGCTGGACTTTCAAGCGTCGCGCTTTCTCAACGGGTGTCTTGATAGGCCGTGTACGCGGCTTTTTGTTAAATTTACGTGCTTCTCTTGGCATAAAAAACTCCAAATCGTTGGTATCGTCTCAAAAAAGTGCTATGATAATGCCTTATTTCAGTGAAATTTGCAAGTCTGCGTTTTGATTTTTTTACTATTACTCCCGTATAAAGCAAAGACGGGACTACTGCAGGAAATGATGTGAATGATGAACAGAATATCTGGCGCGAGGCTTTAACCCTCCTGCAAGATCTTGACAGGCACTGGGACGAGTCACAATCACGGGCAGACAGGATTGATGCCTGCCAGCAATGGATGAAGAAACAGAAGAAGCTTCCCCGGCTTGCCGGGCTTGCTCGTCTGCTGCATGAAGCCATGAACAGATCTCAGTTCTGGAGTGTAATGGTTCCGGTTGAACGCGCTGTTACCCGCCTGCGGGTTACGGATGTTGATATTCTGGACAGTGATATGCCGGCGGAGGTTAGTCAAGGAGAGCTGATGCCTGTTAAAGTTGTAGTGGATTCTATGCGTTCGGCTTTTAATCTCGGCGGCATCCTGCGTTCATCAGAGTGTTTCGGCCTGGCTGAAGTGATTCTCTGTGGATATACACCGCTGCCCGGTCAGCCCCGGGTGGCCAAAGCAGCTCTTGGTGCCGATGAACTTGTGTCATGGCGTTATTCGGAAAAAATACGCGGAGTAATAGCGGAATTGACAGAAAACGGTATTACCTGTTATGCCCTGGAAACGGTTGAGGGCGCACCGTCCATAGACAGAGTGAAATGGAAATTTCCTTGTGCTCTGATACTGGGCAATGAACGTTTTGGACTGGACCCTGATGTCATTGAAATGTGCAATGGCGGCCCTGTGCGTATTCAGCTTTTCGGTGCCAAGAATTCCCTGAATGTGGTAAGTGCCTTCAGTGTTGCTGCCTATCAGGTGCGGAACTCTTTTTCCGGCAGACAGCTGGCAGCCTGTCGTAATTCCGGGATGATACGCTGAAACTCGGTTCCGGCTCAATTTGAACAGCGGTGCCGCTTGCGGTATGATGCGGTGTGTGGTAAACTTATTAGCCTTACAATGTGTTTTCTCAGGGAGATTTTTTATGAATAAAAATGTAGATCAGAAACGCCGTTCTTCAGGATGCGGATTCGGATGTCTGATATGTTTTGCGGTTTTTTTCGGTATGATTGCGGCTTTTGCGGCTCTGATTTTTTTCGGGATGTCCAGCGGCAGGCTTGATACGGAGTTCAGAAGTTCTCTGAAGGGAATAAGAACTGCCGGATACGGAGAGGATGAATTTCCTCAGATGATTGAAAAATGGTCCACCGGAACCGGCACAACCAAGGTAGTACGTATCAATGTGAACGGTATGATTATGCTCTCCCGCTCTACATGGGCGGATCGCAGTGCTGTAACAGCCCTGCGCTCCATACGCAGAGCTACGGCTGATTCGCAGGTCAAGGCTCTGATTATGGAAATCAACAGCGGCGGCGGAGGAATTACCGCGAGCGATATTATTTACAATGCACTGATTGATTTCAAGGAGGCACAGCCCGGACGTGTTATCGTGACGATTATGGGGGATGTCGCTGCTTCAGGTGCTTATTATATATCACTGCCATCTGATTATATTCTGGCACACCCCACATCGGTAACCGGATCAATCGGTGTGATTATGCAGTCATACAACGTCAGAGAACTTGCCGCAAAACTGGGTGTCAGGGATGTTACGGTAAAATCGGGAGAGAACAAGGATTTTTTCAATCCTCTGACGGATGTCAAACCGGAACAGGTGGCTATTATGCAACGGGTGATATCACGCATGCACGACCGTTTTGTGACTCTTGTTGCGTCAAACCGGAAAATGGACAGAAGTTCAGTTGAAAAACTGGCTGACGGTCGTGTTTATCTTGCCGATGAAGCTGTCCGTAACGGGTTGATTGACGGGCTTGGCTACTATCAGGATGCAGAGAACAAGGTGGCTGAATTACTGAATATGCCAACAGTTAAAGTATTCCGCTATCAGGAACAGCTGACGCTGAATGATATCTTTGGCGGAGGCTCTCCCGGTATAGGTATGCAGCTTAAACATATGATTTCCGGTGAACATAGCGGTTCCGGTCTCATGTATCTGTGGCAGCCGGCCGGGAATTGAAGACAGAAATTTTGAGGTTTGCCAGTGGATCTTTCTGATGTTTGCCAGATTCATATGGTTGGAGTCTGCGGTGTCGGCATGGCCGGTCTCGCCCGGATGCTGGCTGCCCGTGGACATGCTGTCAGCGGATGTGATTGTGAGCTGAATGAATTCGTGCCTGAGCTGGAACGTGCAGGAGTTGAAGTTTTCAGGGGGCATTCCGAAGAGCATCTTGCAGCTTTATCCAATAATTGCGCTGTTGTAATGACATCCGCTGTTTCCTGCAGTGAGCCTGAAATTATCGAAGCCCGGAAGAAAGGCATTCCTGTTATAAGACGTGGTGAGGTTCTTGCATCTCTGATGTCTATGTCCAGCGGGGTTGCAGTCTGCGGAACCCATGGTAAAACAACAACTGCCTGTTTTACGGCGCGCCTCTTCCAGGAGCTGGGGGCTGATCCCGGCTGGTGCATAGGCGGGTTTACACCTGCACTTGGTTCAGTGGCGGCTCCCGGTGACAATGACCTCCTGATTGTCGAGGCGGATGAAAGCGATGCCACACTGCGGTATTATCATCCGGCGGTTACCGTGGTGAATAATATTGATATCGATCATCTGGAGCATTTTGAAGGCGAGGATGATCTGTTGGAATGTTTTCGTGATGTTGTGCGTCAGACCCGTAATGCTGTATGTGTGTGTTCTGATGACGCACGTGCACTGCGTGTCGTCCGCGAGTGTGGTATCAGTGCACTGAATTACGGTTTCAGCGATGCGGCCGTCCTCAGAGCTGGCAAGGTTGCTGTTGCTGAAGGGAGATGTTCTTTTGATTTGTTTTACAAGGGATGTTTCATAGATCGTGTAAGTATAGCTGTCGGGGGGCGTCATAATCTTCTGAATGCTCTTGGTGCCGCAGCGTCTGCCATAGCCAGCGGTTATTCTGTTGAACAGATTGCGCAGGTTCTGCCGACGGCTTGTGCAGAACTGCCGATGCGCAGGTTTGAAGAGCTGGGAATCAACAATGATGTGCGATATATCGCTGATTATGCTCATCATCCTGCGGAACTCAAAGCAGCGGTTCAAATGGCCCTGGACTGTTCACCCCGCAGGTTGGTGGCTGTTTTCCAGCCGCATCGCTATACGCGTACACTGGCTATGGGCAGGGAATTTCCGGCGGCTTTCGAGGGTGTTGACGAAGTGATTTTGCTCCCGGTGTATGCCGCCTCGGAGTCGCCGCTGGAAGGTGGTGATATCTGCGATCTTTATGCTTTTTTCCGTGAGCAGGCTGATACATCGGTTCTTACACTTTCCGCTTCTCTGGCTGAGTGCTGCTCATATCTCACACAGACAGTGCACAGCGGTGATCTTGTTCTGATTGCCGGTGCCGGCGATGTTATCAGACTGCGCAGCCTTCTCACAGAGAATGTGCGGTCTGCTGATACGGAAGCACTGGTTGACAAACTCAACGGATATCCCGGTGTCAGGGCGTCGTTAAACAGAAATTTGCAACCGTGTTCCATTTTTCCGACACGGGGACGCGGAATGTTTGCAGAGGCGGATGATAAAGAGAGTGTTGCGGCAGCTGTTTCTCTATGCCGCAGATATGGAGTGGATTTCCGCCCGGCGGGAGCTGGATTTAACACGCTTATCAGTGACTGTGGTTCGGATGCCTGCCTGATCAGTTTGGTGAGTCATGAAAAGACAGATTTATCGCTTTGTTATGTTTCAGACACTCAAAGCCCGTCCGGAACAGAGTCCGTGGGGGTGGAATATTCCGATGAGTGTCTCATTATCCGTGTTTCGTGTTCCGAAAACGGGGCGGAACTGCTTGAAGAGCTGAAGGTGTCGGGGTTAAGCGGACTGGAATTTATGACAGGAATTCCCGGTACAGTAGGCGGATGGCTGGCTATGAATGCGGGAGCACACGGGGCTTGTATATCAGATAGCGTTGAGTCGGTTGAATTTGTTGATCAGTCCGGCAGGATTATGGAACTGCCTGCGGGCAAATGCGGCTTCAGCTATAGAAGCTGTGTTGTGCTGGAGAATGGTTTTGCTTTGTCCTGCCGGCTGTGTTTAAAGCAAAGTTCTCCTGAGTCTGTTAATTTCCGCATGGCTGAATTAAGAAAAAAACGCATTCCGCTGTCCGGTTTCCGGACAGCAGGTTCCGTTTTCAAAAATCCCAGGGGTGATTCCGCCGGCAGACTGCTGGATGAGGCCGGTTGCAGAGGATTGCGTGTCGGTGGTGCGTATGTGGCTGATTTTCATGCGAATATAATAGTTGCAGACAATAATTGCAGCGCATCAGATGTGATTGCACTGGTGAAGATGATGCGTAATCGTGTCGGATTTCGTTACGGTGTTGAGCTTTGTTGTGAGATAAAAGGTTTTACTCTATGAAAAAAATTGCGGTTTTGATGGGAGGAACTTCGAATGAGAGAAAAATCTCTCTTAAATCCGGCCGTGCTGTTGTTGATGCGCTGGAAAATACCAGCTGTCGGGTTGTTCCCGTTGTTTTAGATGCGGATTCGGTTGCTTCGGTTCCTCGCGATGTGGATGTTGTGTTTATTGCCCTGCATGGCGGCTACGGTGAAAATGGAGGGATACAGTCTGATTTAGACCGTCTCGGTATTCCTTATACCGGACCGGGGGCGGAGTCCAGCCAGCTGGCTATGGATAAAGTTGCAACTAAAAAACTGTTAAAGCAGCGGCAGATACCCACAGCACCATGGGAATTGCGGAAACTGGGGGATAAGCTGAGTAATCTTGTTCCGCCTGTTGTCGTCAAACCTCCGCGTGAGGGCTCCAGCCTAGGGATCAGCAGGGTTGAGGACACTGCCTGTCTTGAAAAAGCGATAAAAGCCGCATGTGCGGCTGATCCCTGTGGCGAAGCACTGATTGAAAAATATGTTCCCGGACGGGAATGGACTGTCAGTATTCTCGGCGGTGAGGCTCTGCCTGTTGTTGAAATTATTGCTCCAGGGGGGTGGTACGGCTTTAAAGAGAAATATACCAGGGGACTGACGGATTTCGCATTTCCTGATATGCGCCGGGAGGAAGCTTTGATTGCAGTAGCGCAATGTTATGCGCTGTTGGCTTATCAGAGTCTGGGATGCCGCGGGGTAAGTCGTGTGGATTTCCGCGTAACGGATGATGGTGATCTGTCGATTCTTGAAATAAATACCATTCCCGGAATGACATCCACCAGCCTTCTGCCGCGTGCGGCGGCCAGGGCCGGGTTGAATTTTTCAGATCTTTGTTTAAAGCTTATTGAGTTAGCGGACTGTGATTGATAATATTAGTCCGATAAAAGAGAGGTTGAAATGAGGTTTGATTTTCTGACACCGCGTAAAAAAAAGAGTGCGACCAGAAAAAAAACATCGGTTAAGAGCTCAAACCGCGGAACTTCCTCACGTTCCAGGTCAAAGAAGGCAGGATCACATTCAGGAGAGATGCCGCAATGGGCGCGGAAACTGTTGAAAATTGCGCTGGTTTTTCTTTGTGTCGGTATATTTGCTGGCGCACACTATTATGCTCTTCACATGTATTATCGCGGGCAGGGCACACTTTTTGTAATTGAGGATGTGGCTGAAAATGTGATCATCGACACAGGACGCGCGGTTACTCCTGATCTGGTGAAAATGTTTCTTGGTATAACAAACGGAGTTCACCTTTTTTCCATCGACGTGAATGACAAACGTGATAATCTTTTAAAGAACCGTCCCGGCATCAAGGATATCACTATAAAACGAGTATTGCCGGATCATATGGTTGTCACTGTTATTGAACGCAAGCCGGTAGCACGTGTGGGGCGTGAAGGTGAAGTTGTGGATGAAGAAGGAGTGGTTTTTGCACGCTCTTCAAGGAATACATTTTATCTGCCTCTGATTTGCAGGGAAAAGGTTGAACATAAAACCGAATCTCCCATGCCGGGGGAAAAACTGCAGGGCATGGATATGGCTGCCGTCATGCTGGCCACATCTCTTTTCCGGCCTGAATGCAACAGCAGGATTGAGCGTATAGATACATCCAGTTCACGCTACCTTTACCTGACTTTTGATGATGGTCGCGAGGCCAGCATTGCCTGGGAGAATATGACAGAGTGCACCCCGGTATCACAGAAAAAAATGATTCAGCAGTTCGACCGTCTGATCAGCTGCATGGAAACAGATGTCGGGAAAGTTCACCATTTGTGGAATGCTCAGCATTCCGACCGCATATACGGGCGTCCCGGAAGTATTGTAAGATAGGGGAATTAAGTGAAGAATGAACCGATTGTAGTGCTTGATATCGGTACCTCGCGAACAGTGGTATGCGTGGGTAAAGCCGATGAAAACGATAATGTCCGGATGCTGGGCATGGGAAGTTATCCCACAGCAGGTGTCCGCAAGGGACAGATCGTTGATTTTAAGAATGTTGTTAACTGTATAGAAACGGCCCGCAAGGAAGCGCAGAAAAATTCCGAGGTCAGTATCTGGAAAGTGGTCGCTTCAATTACCGGAGATCATATTTCGGCTGAACCTTATAAAGAGCTTCTTCCCATTAATTCATCTGACAAAATTGTCACGCTGGATGATATGGAAGAGCTGGATGCCAGACTGCGCGAGCCTCCGCTTGATTCGGAAAGGGTGGTTTTACATACACTTTTTCAGCATTTCCGGGTGGATGAACAGCCGGGGGTGATCAATCCTGAAAACATGAAATGCAATATGCTGCACCGCCATGCGCTTGTTGTGAGTGGACTGGCAAACCGGGTTGAAAACCTGAAGCGGGTTATCGGTGATGACAAACTTGATGTCATGGATATTGTTTTCGACGGTGTGGCGGCATCCCTTGCTGTATTGAACACCGCTCAGAAGCGCGACGGTGTTGTGCTGATTGACATCGGTGCCGGTACAACTTCGGTTGTCACATTCTGCGGCCGGATAGTGGCGGATGTGTTCTGCATAGGGGTTGGCGGAGATCATATAACAAATGACATAGCCAAAGGGTTCAGCATCCCTTTCAACCGTGCCGAGGCTCTGAAACGCGAGTTCGGCCGTGCCGTACTGGATGCTGATCGTGCCTATACGCGTATATCACTTTCGAAAGAGGAAGAACGGTTCGGTCCGGAATCTGTTAGTGAAAAATCTCTTCAGATTATAATCAATGCCCGAATGGCTGAGCTGTTCAAAATAATCCGTGAACGTCTTGAGGATCTGAATCTGCTTGATGCTCTTGGTGCAGGTGTTGTTTTAACCGGCGGGGGCGCTTTACTGACGGATGTGGACAGACTTTCCGAGCGGGTATTTTCGCTGCCGTCCTCTTCCGGACAGATAAATAATGTTCTGGGATTTGATGGTGTTGAAAACCAGCCTTCATTTGCCACAGCGGCAGGTCTGCTTAAATATACGTTTGAAGGAATCAAACAGCAGGAATCCAATACTTTCCTGGGTTCTTTACTGGAAAAACTGACGAGGTGGTGAAGTATGGCAATGCGATCTGATTTACTGTTGCTGGGAATAGGCGGCGGCGGGTGTAAACTTGTCTGCTCTATAGTACGTTATTCCGATATTAACTTCAAAGCTCTCGCAATAGATACCGATGCAGCTTCAAGCCGCGAAGCAGGTGATGCCGCAATTGAGTTTCTCCTGATCGGACGTGACCGTCTTCTCGGCAACGGCACCGGGGGCGATGTGGCCAGCGGCAGAGCTGCCGCAGATGATGATATGAACAAGCTGGAAGCGCATATCAGTGAAGTCCGCATGGTAATGGTGCTTACGTCACTCGGTTCCGGAACAGGGGGCGGAGCAACGCCCAGGATTCTTGCCTATCTCAAAGAACGCGGTTTGACAACTTTTTGTTTTGCGACACTGCCTTTCTCTTTTGAGGGAGCTTCACGCTTTGAGTGTGCCGACGGCGTGGTTTCGCTTGTTCAGGATTTTTCAGATACTCTTGTGACAGTTTCGTTTGATGATCTCGCGGAAGAAAACGGCAGCGATAATCTTCAGGAGGCCATGGATGGATGTTTCAGGACTCTAGGTGCCGCTGTGGCTCTGGTCTGGCGTTTGGTTTGTTCACCGGGGTATATACAGCTGGATGCTGAGAGGATGCGATCGCTTGTTATGCAGGGCAGGGGCGGCAGACTCGGTTTTGCAGGATCATCGGATTCCGGCGGGCGTGCCTCTGAGATTATTGACAAGCTTGCGAGATGTAAACTTCTGACAGGCGGTTCCGGAAAGATTGCTGATGCGCGTGCGCTGATGGTCGGGATAATAGGAGGTGATGATCTGCTGCTCTCTGAAATATCAATGATAATGGCTGGAATTGAATCGATGTGTACAGACAATCCGCGCATTGAAATGGGTACTGTACAGGATGCCGCATTCAACGAACGTGTTGAAGTTGTGATATTTGCTTTTGAAAACTGGAACGCGCTCAAACCTGTACGTCAGCGAGTGCAATCGTTTTCCGGAGAACCTCCCGTGGCTGATTTCAGTGCTGTTTCAAAAAGTTCGCGTCGTCATAATAAATCTGCTCCCGCCACAAAGCTTTCTGTGGGGCCTAGCGGACGCGGCAGATTTCAGAACAGCGAGCCTACATTTTACCAGGGAGATGACCTGGATATACCGGCGTTCCTGCGTCATGGTCTGAATATCGAGAGATAAGCGGTCCGCATAAAGTCTGAAAGCGCGGCCGGCCGTTTTATTCGTAATATAACGGTGCAGGATTTAGATTGCCTTTCTGTCCGTCTTTATGTTAGTTGTAAACGCCATTTGACAAGTCATGTAAGGATTATTGCGTATGTGTGGAATAGTAGGTTATATCGGGAAGAGAAGTGCTGGTGATATTTTAATCAACGGGCTTAAGCGGCTCGAATATCGCGGATATGATTCCGCGGGGATTGCTCTAAATTACAATTCTCGTCTTACGGTGGCTAAACAGAGTGGAAAAGTAGTTGCTCTTGAGTCTCATCTGGGTTCTGAAGTATATGCCGAAACAGTGAAGAACGCATCCTGCGGGATTGCTCATACCCGCTGGGCTACACACGGTCTTCCGACTGAGGAGAATGCCCATCCCCATCTCGATAACAGCGGAAAAATTGCTCTTGTTCACAACGGTATTATCGAAAATTATGCGGCGTTGCGTTCCCGTCTGATTGCGGATGGTTCGAGTTTTAAATCTGAAACCGATACCGAGGTGCTTGCACATCTGGTTGGAAGTTTTTATACCGGTGATCTGATGGCAGCTGTTTCCGAGGCATTGAAAATGGTTGAAGGCACTTACGGTATCGCAGTTCTTTCGGTTGATCATCCCGATGAAATGATTGTTGCACGCAAAGGTAGTCCGCTGCTGATTGGTATGGGCAATGACGAAAGTATCATTGCCAGTGATGTTTCAGCGATTGTGGCGCATACCCAGCAGGTGATTTATCTGCAAGATGGGGATATAGCAAGAATCACAGGCGGCGGAACAGAAATATTTACGCTGGATCGCTGTGTAGTAAACCGTAATATTTCCAATGTCGAATGGGAAGTTGATGCCGCCGAGAAGAGCGGATACGAACATTTTATGCTCAAAGAGATTGTCGAACAGCCGACAGCTCTGCAAAATACCATTCGTGGACGTCTTGATCCGGATCGTTGTACTGCGGTTCTTGCGGGGCTCAATCTTGAACCTCGCGATATGGCTTCGATCAAGCGTATTGTCATAGTTGCCTGCGGTACATCCATGCATGCCGGTATGGTCAGCAAATATCTTTTTGAAGGTCTAGCCGATCTGCCAACTTCCGTGGAACAGGCGGCTGAGTTCAGATACTGCAATCCTCTGGTGGGTGCGGATGATCTGGTGATAGCGGTAAGCCAGTCCGGAGAGACGGCGGATACTCTGGCGGCCGTGCGTGAGAGTATTCAGAAGGGGGCGCTGGTTGCGGGCCTATGCAATGTTGTGGGATCTACAATTGCCCGTGAAACAGGACGGGGAATTTATCTGCATGCTGGACCTGAAATAGGTGTTGCATCTACCAAGGCTTTTACTGCCCAGGTGACGGTTTTACTGATGATGGCTCTTAAGTTCGGACGTCGGAGAAGGCTTTCCCGTGAGGCAGGCAAAATAATCTGTGACGAAATACGACGGATACCCTCTATGATAGAAAAGGTTATAGAGCAGAATGATGTTATCGCCTCGATAGCAGAGCGGTATGCCCGGGTTGAACACGCTTTCTTTATCGGACGCGGTATTCTTTATCCTGCCGCACTTGAGGGTGCGCTGAAACTTAAAGAGATAAGTTATATTCATGCCGAAGGCTATCAGGCTGCTGAGCTGAAACACGGTCCTATTGCATTACTTGAAGAAAGTACGCCAGTGATCGCTCTGCTGAACGACATTCCCGGAAAAGAAAAGACTCTCGGCAATGTGGCTGAATGCCGTGCGCGCAAAGCACCGGTGCTGGGCATTGTAACTGAGGGTGATCAGGCAACTGCAGCTAGTGTGAATGATGCTGTTTTTGTTCCTGAATGTTCTGTTTACGCCGCACCGCTGATCAGTGTTGTGGCTCTGCAGCTGTTTGCATACCATGTGGCCCGTATCCGGGGCTGCGAAATTGATCAGCCGCGTAATCTGGCTAAAAGTGTTACAGTGGAATAACCCTACGGGAATGATTAAACCGCAGGAAGATTACAGCAGTTGACGACAGCACTGTCATCAACAGCTGTCCCTGCGATAATTCCGGACGGCTGACTGTTGAGTTTAACCCCAGAAGTAATAGATGAGCCAGTTGAATGCCAGTGCGTAAAGAGATGCGAACAAATCATCGATTACTATTCCTATACCGCCGTTAATTCTTTGCAGTCCGCGTGCCGGAGGCGGTTTGATTATATCGCAGATGCGGGCTACCACAAAGAAAACCGGTAGCAGAAGCGGGATTTCCATAAGCGGAATTCCCAGTGTGCATATCGGAAAAAGCATCCATTCGTCAGCCGTGATACGTCCGTCGTCCTTTTTCTGCAACACCTGTTCTGCCACATGGCATATTGGGACAGCAAGCAGGGTGAGTCCCGTGCAGGTCAGTATCTGCAGAGGGATTGGCTGAAAAGACATAGCCAGAGCCAGCAGCACACCGGGAAATGATCCGAATGTTCCCGGTGCGAAGGGGGCAGCCAGTCCTATACCGAAACCCGTGCCGATGAAAACATTTAATTTCTGCCAGGCTGTTTTTCCGGGAATTAATGACATAAAAAATACTCTTTTTTGCTTAAAGGTTTTCCGCAGCTGTTGCCGCAAGTTCGCTGCGCTCGCTGTGGCGCAGTGTCACATGTCCGTGAACATGAATTTCTTTGAGACGTTCCGCCACATAGGTGAGTCCGTTGCTGGATGCATCCAGATAGGGGTTGTCAATCTGGTATGGATCGCCGGTAAGGATAATTTTGGAGCCTTCCCCCGCACGGCTGATTACGGTTTTAACCTCGTGGGGTGTAAGATTCTGGGCTTCATCCACTATAATAAACTGTTTGCTGATTGAACGTCCGCGGATATATGTCAGTGCTTCGAGCTCCAGTACATTGGTCTGTAGCAGGTGTTCGATACGCGCCTGCGGAGTTATCTGTTTGCCGGGTCTTTTTGCACCGGGAGGCGGAAGGTTTGGCGGTTGGGTACGGAAAATGTAATCCAGATTATCAAAAATCGGTTCCATCCAGTGAGTCAGCTTCTCCTGCTTGTCGCCTGGCAGATAACCGATATCCTTACCCAGCGGGATAATAGGCCGGGAAACCAGTATGCGCTCGTACTGTTTGTCGTGCTGTACCTGCTGTAAACCAGCGGCGATTGCCAGAAGAGTTTTGCCTGTTCCGGCCTGTCCTACCAGGGTTACGATACTGACTGACGGGTCCATCAGGAGTTCGAATGCTATGCGTTGTTCCAGGTTGCGTGCCTCTATTCCGTATATTCTGTTGGTATGCAGGTTGATTTCCGCCAGAGAACCATCGGGGAAAACACGTGCGATAGCATGTTTGTTTTCGTTCTTTTCAGCGGTCAGTTCAAGAAACATGTTGGGAAAGTAGTTCGCCGGTACAGCTTCCATAACCTGACCGGCGTAGATACGGTCTATCATGTCTTCGGTAACAACAAGCGATTCCATTCCGCTGTAAAGTTCGTCGAAATTGACTTTTTCGTGTTCAAAATCTTCCGCATCAAGCCCGAGTGCGTTAGCCTTGACGCGCACATTGATATCCATTGAGACAATAATTACACGTTCGCCTTTCTGGCGGAGGTGGTGTGCCAGACGTATAATAGAATTATCCGTGTTATCTTCGGGCAGTCCTGTGGCCTCGACACCTTTTGAAGGCGATATAAGAACACGCAGAATGCCGCCGCCTGGCAGTTTCACACCTTTGGACAGTTTACCTTCCGCGCAGAGGACATCCAGTTTGCGAATGGTTTCACGAGCGTTGCGGCCGAGTTCGGAGCTCTGTGTCTTGAATTTATCCAGTTCCTCGAGCACATCTATCGCGAGAACCACATGATTGTCATCGAAAACGTCGAGAGCTACAGGGGAATGAAGGAGAACATTGGTGTCGAGGACAAATGTTTTAACCTTGGTTTTCCGTCGGCTCTTCACCGGGGGTTTGTTTTTTGCAGAGGGCATATTTCAGTTTATTTATACGGTTTCAGTTTTATCAGTGTTTACAGCGGTCCGCCATCCGAATATCGCTACTACGATAAAGCTGAGCAGCGGCAGAGAAAATGCTGCACTCTCACCTGCCAGACGCATAAAACCCAGATTGAAGCTGCCCTGGTCGAGAAACCAGCCCGCCCCCATAGGCATGAGTGCTCCTCCCACAATAGCGAAGATAAGACCGGCCGAGCCGAGTTTAGCGTCTTCATCCAGACCTTTCAGAGCTATGCCGTATATTGTCGGGAACATCAGAGACATGCAGGCGGAAATACCCACCAGGCATATCAGACCGGTTATATTCTGCAGAAGGATAGTCATGCTTGTCAGTATAATTCCGCCGACTGCTAACGAAGCCAGAAGTTTCCCGGGTTTGAAATATTTAAGAAGGAATGTGCATACAAAACGACTGGTAAGAAAAATAATCATGGCTGCAATGTTCCAGTCCTGAGCCTGTTCAGCTGTGAAACCGCAGTTTCTGCCCGCGTACTGTATGATATAGGTCCAGCAGGTGATTTGCGCGGCAACGTAGAATGTCTGGGCGATTACACCGCCGACCCATGCGCGGTTTCTAAAAAGGCGTTCGGCTGATTTGAGAGGGTGGATATGCTCGGTTTTAGGTTTTGACGGTAATCTGCTGAACATAAAAATAACGAATATGACTGCGACCACAAGACCGAGAATCACATAAGGATTGCGTATGATTCCGATGTCATGGGTTTTTATTGCGGCATACTCTGAATAATTTGTCGGCAGTTGAATATAGGCCTTTACGGCTTCCGGCAGGGTTGCATCCGAAACCCCCTTGTCCTTAAGCATTTGAGTGATATTCTCTAAATATTTCTCTGCTTTCAGATTTTTAAGCACAATCTTGCTGGCTACTGTCATTCCGAGCAGTGATCCCATAGGATTGAATGCCTGTGCCAGGTTAAGGCGCTGTGTGGCTGTGTCGGGGTCGCCCATAGACAGAATGTATGGATTGGCCGTTGTTTCCAGAAAGGCCAGGCCGAAGGTCAGTATATACAGTGAAACAGGAAACCAGTAGAATTTTTCAGTGATTGCTGCTGGCAGAAAGAGCAATGCTCCTGTTGAATACAGAGCCAGACCGATTAAAATTCCGGATTTATATGAGTATTTACGGATAAAAAGTGCCGCGGGGATAGCCATAGTGGCATAACCGCCGTAAAAGGCGAACTGAACCAGAGAGCTTTGCGTGTTGCTGATTTCTATGAATACCTTCTTGAAAGCAGCCACCATAGGGTTGGTTATATCATTCGCGAACCCCCAGAGGGCGAAAAGAGATGTTACAAGAATAAAAGCTGTGAGATATTCCTTCGGAATAATGGGGGTCTTATTGACGGTGCTTTTTTTGTCAGGCATTTTTATGCTTCCTCAATCATAATAGTGGTATAGCTGCAGTAATTCTCTTCACGGACACCGCAGGGTTCAATTTTTTCCGTATGCAGGTTTCTGTCTGACTGAAATCTTGAATCCGGTAAGAAAGACAGTCATGATAAATATACATATTCCCCGCGAATAATGAAATAACGAAAACGAATAAATTTCATTATGCGTTTCCTTTCCGCTGTATACATTGTTGTGACATTTCAATCGGTTTGAGAAATACAGACAGCTGTTTTAAGTTTTTTGCCGTTTTTTATTCAATAATGCACATATATTCATTAGAATGACCCCCTGTTTTTCCGTATTGGGCGGTAACATCAAGATTTTGAGGATAATTCAACAGAGCATGGAGCAATTCAAGAATATACAGCAAAAGGTAAAAGTAGAGGATTTTGCAGAGCCGGGGGCCTTCAATAAATGGATGACAGGGGCGGTGTTTTTTGCGATAGTTTTTTGTATAGGCGGTTTATGTCTGGTATTTTATGTGGACGGTTGCCAGCAGGATACTGCAGGAGAAGAGGAACAGACGCAGACGAATACGGTTACGGAAGCAGAGTCGGAAGCTGATCTTTACAGGCCAGTCCGGCCCGCGCCTGAATCATTTCCGCCGTCTTCCAACATGCCGCGCGGCAAGGAATCTCTTCACAGCGGATCCATTGATCGGAAAACTTTTGATCCTGAGCGGAATCTTATACGCTTTGAAGATGACCGTGTCTGGTTTGAAAGCGATCATGACAAAGGTGACACCGAAGATGACCATATGATCAACCGTGCTGTCGAGATTCCGCTGAGACGTCTTGTAAATCTTGTTGAAAAAAGAGGAGCGAAACTCAAAGTGCAGGAAGCTTACCGGGCGGCATCCGACGACAAACGAAGGATACATCTGGAAAATTCGCTGCATCGAGAGGGACGTGCTGTTGATCTGACCAGCGAGGGGTTGAGTCTTAGCGATTTGGCAAAGCTCTGCTGGCAGGCCGGATTTGATTTCGTTCTGTATGAAGTTCCGTCACGTGGCGGACGGCACCTGCACTGTTCGGTGAAGCGGCTTCCGAAAACGAATAAAAATAACGGGCATGACGATACCTAAGCTCTGAAGCTTATTTCAGCCGCCTGTCTGCCTGCAACGCACAGCACAAAGACGGAAGCTGTATGATATGAGAGGAATATTATGAAAATTAGAACAATACTGTGTATATGCATTGTGTCTCCGGTTTTTTTCGCACTTGCGTTGACCCCGGAAGATACCATGTGCGAACTGCTGGCTAAACCGGCTCTGGTGCCCCTGACTGATCCTTCTCCGGAGTTTTCATGGAGTTTCGGTGTTCCGGAAAAGCATGGGATGCAGAGCGCTTATCAGATTCAGGTGGCTTCCAGCACAGAGTTTTTCAAAACGGATGAGGGGGATATGTGGGATTCCGGCCGTGTTGAATCGGGGCAGTCGCTGTTTGTCCCTTACGCAGGAGAGTCTTTAACGCCCGGCCGGATTTTTTACTGGCGTGTGAGAGTCTGGGATGCTGCGGGAAAACGGGGCAGGTGGTCGCAGGTGCTTTCTTTCAAGATGGCGGATAAATTGAAAGGCGATACTCCTCTTCAGTATCCATTGAAACAAAGTCATGTCCGCCCGGTTGACATACAGACCAATGCCGCTGGCAGTGTCATGATAGATTTCGGCAAGGCGGCATTCGGATGGGTTGAATTGATAACTCCGTCTGAATTCAGAAAAGGACCTTTTGTTCTTCATCTTGGAGAACGCGCACGCGATGGACATGTTTATCGGAAACCCGGCGGCAGTATTCGCTATACGGAAACGAAAGGAGTTCTGACACGTCGCGGAATCTATCGTGTTCCTATGAAGGCTGATAAAATGAATACAGGCGGTGCCGCTGTAAAATTACCTGAAGAATTGGGAGTTGTGACGCCGTTCCGTTATGTTGAAATTGAAGAAGTTCCCTTTCCAGTGACTGTCGATAACATTCGCCAGATTGCCATTCACTATCCCTTTGATGAATCCGCTTCATCGTTTTCCAGCAGTGATCCTGTCCTTGAAAAAATTTATGATTTCTGCAAATACAGTATCAAGGCAACTTCTTTTGCCGGTATATATGTGGATGGAGACCGGGAAAGGATACCTTACGAAGCAGACGCTTATATCAATCAGCTTTGTCATTACGGGGTGGATCGTGAGTTTACTATGGCGCGGTACAGTCACGAATATCTGATGAATCACCCTACTTGGCCTACGGAATGGAAACAGCATTCAATCATGATGGCCTGGACAGACTGGATGTACACAGGCAATACCGAGTCTCTTGAGCGCAGCTATGATGATCTTTTCAAAAAGAAGCTTCTTTTGTTTGCCACCCGCAAAAAAGACGGTTTGCTGGTGACCGGCGGTCCGGATGCAGATCCTGAATCAGGATTGCGTGATATTGTTGACTGGCCTGAGGGAGAACGCGACGGATTTGATTTCAAACCGGTCAATTCGGTTGTTAACGCTTTCTTCTATTACAATATTCTGCAGATGGCTGATATGGCCGGGGCTCTGGGGAAAAAAGAGCATTATGATCGTTTTGTAAAGCTCTCCGGTAAAATACGTAAAAATTACAACAAGGTTTTCTACGATAAAGAAAAAGGGCGATATGTAGATGGCGAGGGATCGGAACACAGCTCCCTGCACGCTAATATGATGCCGCTGGTTTTCAATATTGTGGAAGAGAGCGAACGTTCGCGGGTTGTTTCTTTTGTAAAATCAAGAAGAATGGCCTGTTCGGTTTACGGAGCGCAGTATTTGCTGGAGGCGCTTTTCAAGTCCGGTATGTCTGAGTATGCGATACACCTTATGACGCGTGATGATATGCGCAGCTGGATGAACATGATAAACGCGGGATCTACTGTGACTATGGAGGCCTGGGATATTATGCTTAAGCCCAATCTGGACTGGAATCATGCCTGGGGAGCGGCGCCTGCCAACATTATTCCGCGCTATGTTCTGGGGGTTAAACCGCGTCGTCCAGGTTTCAAAGAGATATGGATCAGACCGCAGGTTGGAAATCTTGAACATGTAAAGGGCTGTGTGCCTACAATACGCGGATTTGTTGATGTGGAGGTGAAACAGCGTCCCGGTGTTCAATATCTACTGAATTTCAGTATTCCTGCCAACACAACAGCATATGTCGCTGTTCCCTGGGAGGATGGTGCTGAATTGCGTGTTGACGGCAAAAGATGCGTTCCTGAATTGGAAGACGGCGCTTTGATTCTTGAAAATATGACGCCCGGAAGACACTCTGTCCGGTGGAGAACGGAGGCGGCTGATTGCGATTTGAACGGAAAGAAGCTGGATGGAAAGAATGTCGGGAATGGCTTGTTTTCCTGGCTTCCCTTTCTCTAGCAGCTGTCGCCCTGGCAGGATTGCATTTCTGCGGTGTCCAGCTGTGCCTTTTTCACAGATTTACCGGATTGCCCTGTCCGGTCTGCGGCAGTTCGCGAGCAGTGATTATGCTTCTGAATGGAAATTTTTCAGAGGCGTTTCTTTTGCAGCCGCTGGCTTCCGCAGCTATGCCCTTAGCGGCATTGCTGTTTTCCGGATATGCTTATATGCTGTTTTTCCGAGGCGTTGCGATTTCGGTCAGTTTTTCTGAGTGGGAGCGCGCTTTTATTTTTTCAGCACTGCTGCTGCTGCTTGCCGTTAACTGGCTTTATCTGATTGTAAACGGTGTGACCTGAGTATGTGCTGATGATATGCAAACAGAGATTACAACCATTTATGAAACCAGATCGTCACTTTAAAAATTCTGACGCTTTTCGTATATATCGTTGTATATACTGAATAGGTCTTTTCCTGAAAGCTTCTGCATAATCTGTCCGCTTTCACCGGTGTTGTCGCTATCAGCCACAGAGCAATTACAACCAGATTGAAAAAATAGATGACAGCATAGGAGAAAATACGTCCATAGGTGTGTATGTCCGGCTGCTTAACCATCAGACTGTTAATTGTGAAGCATGTATGAAAACTCCATGTGAAGCCTATGAAGAAATGCCAGACCGGAGCCCAGGGGACGGGATTGATAAAAAAAGAAGTGATATACCAGATTATTATCACAAGAAATGTGTAGAAGGGAAAGAAGTAGGGGGACAGTGTTATCCACAGGTTTGTTTTTGAAAGTGTGACTGAACCGCCCTTTTCAGTGATATTGATTTTCTTTACATCGGCGCCGAAAACAAGACCCCACAAGGCGTGGGTGAGTTCGTGAGCCAGAATATAACTCCCGGATGGTCTGGGAAGAAAGAACCACACAGTCAGCCATGTGAGATACCCGAGGCATAACGCTGTTGTTTCAGTCCGGAATGAAGAATTCAGAGAATTGAGCTCACTGAATGTTTCAAGTAATGCGTATGTCGCCGCAATACATACAGGCATCAGAGCCACTCCCGCAAAGAAATATATTATCCCGGATTTCTTCAACATTCTCCTTTTTTATGCCGGTGTTATAGCAGAAAGAGACTTGCTCCGCTACGATATTATCTGTAATTAGCTTACAAGTCGCCCTGAAAATGCTATATTCACTCAAATCGGATATGTTTTCAGCCTGTGCGGACAGGGCTTGACAGGAGGCAGGAATATGAATGATAAAAAAAATTTCGGACTTTACACAAAAGCGCTTCATGCCGGGCAGACTCCGGATCCCGCAACTGGTTCCAGAGCTGTACCTCTTTATCAGACAGCTTCTTATGTTTTCAAGGATTGCAAGCATGCTGCGGATCTTTTTTCCCTTAAAAAATCCGGCAATATCTATACCCGCCTGATGAATCCCACTACAGCCGTGTTTGAAGAACGCATGAGTGCCCTTGAAGGCGGAACAGGCGGATTGGCCATGGCTTCCGGGATGGCCGCTGTTTCAACCTCACTGCTGGCTCTCAGCAGAAACGGGGATGAATTTGTGGCCGCGGATAATCTTTACGGCGGAACATATCAGCTGTTTCACTATACATTTCCCAAACTGGGACGCAAGGTGAGTTTTTTCAAATCATCAGAACCTGACAGAATCAGGGATCTGATCACTGAAAAAACCAAGGCGGTTTATGTTGAGACCATAGGCAATCCCAAACTGGACATTCCTGACTTTGAAAAAATATCCGCTATCACCCATGAAGCGGGACTTCCGCTGGTTGTTGATAACACCGTGGGCGTAGGACTGATTAGACCTATAGAATACGGGGCTGACATTGTTGTTGCAAGCGCAACCAAATACATAGGCGGCCACGGCAGCTCTATCGGTGGAATCATAGTTGATTCGGGTAATTTTCGATGGGATAACGGACATTTTCCGGAATTCACTGAGCCTGATCCCGGTTATCACGGAATTGTTTACTGGGATGCCCTCAAGGATGTTCCCGGTATCGGGAATATAGCCTACATCATGAAAGTC
This sequence comes from Kiritimatiellia bacterium, assembly GCA_046482825.1. Taxonomy (GTDB): domain Bacteria; phylum Verrucomicrobiota; class Kiritimatiellia; order RFP12; family UBA1067; genus M55B167. Next base: position 958 of record JAWOEI010000104.1, on the reverse strand, counting down.
CGTCTGACTCTCCTGCGTGATATGGGAGCCGCCATCAGCCCTTTCAATGCCAGAGAACTGATTATGGGCCTGGAAACCATGCCGATGCGTCAGAAAAGACACTCGGAAAATGCTCTGGAGCTGGCACAGTGGCTGCAAAAGCATCCTGCTGTGGCCTGGGTGAACTATCCTGGTTTAAAGGATAGCCCCAGCCATGCGACCGCTGTGAAATATCTGAGCGGCGGCTTCGGAGGGATTCTCGGTTTCGGTGTAAAAGGTGGCATAGAGGCAGGCATTCGTTTCATTGACAACGTAAAACTGCTTTCACATCTGGCCAATATCGGTGATGCCAAGACTCTGGTTATTCATCCGGCTTCAACCACACATCAGCAGCTGAGTGCTGATGAACGTCTGGCAACCGGTGTGACTGATGACTATATCCGCCTGTCTGTAGGACTGGAGGATATTGAGGATATCAAGGCCGATATAGATCAGGCACTGGCAAAAAGCCAGTTATAGACGGAACTGAAGGATGTCGGATACAGGCGTTGGATGCTGACATCATTCCGCCTTCTGCTTTGCGCAGCTCACGGAGCGAGATGACCTTTTGGAAGCAAGCATCATTATCCCTGAGAGCAGCACGGAAACCGTGAAAGCGATCAGGGTGTTTTCTTTTAATTTTCCGAATGCTCCTACAGCAGCGTAGATAGCCGACACGACAAGGTTGCCTATCAGGGCCGTTGTCATGGTGCGGCCGAAATGCTGACGGGCAATACCGGCAAAAAGCAGGGATGCCTCAGCCAGCACGGGCACAGGCCGCATGGCCAGGACAAGCCATCTACCGTATTTCATGTGAAAAATCCGCATTTGTTCAGACTCATTTTCCCCCAGTAGACGGTCATGGACAAGGCGCCAAGCAAGACCGCAAACACGATAAACGGGGCCAGGCGCGTCCGGGTCCGCAACGACGGGACCTTCG
>JAWOEI010000059.1:0-8815 GCA_046482825.1 Kiritimatiellia bacterium | reverse complement strand
CTCGGCCGTAAATTGAAAGAGATTATGGGAATATCGGAACATCCAAAAGGAGATCAACAATGAGTCGAAATGACGAAAAATTCTGGAAAGACAAACTGATGGCGTTTCTGCATGACCCGCCGTGTAAATGTTTTGATATCGGCAGGCATGAGCAGATTGCCGCGACATTCAGAACTGCCGCCGGGTTTATCTCCGAGGATGAACCTAATTTTGGCAACGAAGATCATATCTCTTCAGCGGCGGATCGCTTCCCGTTCCCTGTCGGCAAGTGCACGTCCCAATTTAACGGCGGCGAAGAGTACCCATTTAAACATCCATTCTGTAATTCAACCCTGAGTTTCAAGGTGCCGATCGAAACCTCTGAGCTTGCGGAAGACAAGTTTAAGGTATCTATTGGCGGTGTTTCGTCAGGATTGGATTGGCAAAGCAAATTTTATCTGTACTGGCGCCGCTGGCCGGAAGAGTCGGCTAAACAGGATCAGCGTCTTGCGTATCTGCCAGCGGATACTCGTCTGCCGGATCATACGATCTGGAATCATATGAGTTTGACATCTGCTTTTGCCGCCTGCAAGGACGAGCAAGGTGCACTCAAACCGGCCTTTCTTCACTTTCAGATCGGTCCGGTGCAGGAGTTTATCGCCGCCGCTAAAAGCACTCGCGATCTCGCATCAGGCAGTTATCTGCTGGCCTGGCTTACTGCGAATGCGATTAAAGCGATCACCGATGAAATCGGCCCTGACAATGTGATATTTCCTACATTGCGCGGTCAGCCGGTTTTCGATCTGCTGCATCAGCCTCTCTTTCATCAGATTAAATTGACTGGAAAGAGCGGCAAAGAGGAAACGCTCTGGGATCGTATTTACAGTGTCGCGCATGATACGGACGGTGTAAAAAAGCTGTTGCGCCCGACACTGCCCAACCGCTTCTGCGTGCTCGTTCCGGCTGAACACGGTGCGGAATTGGCTCAGAAAGCGGAGGCAGCGGTTCATAAAGCATTGCGTGAAGCCGGTGATTTGATATGGCCTGAAATCAGCAATGGTTATTGCTCTAAAAAAGACGATGAAGATACGCGGGAGTGGTATGCGTTTGAGCCGACTGAGATCGACCATCAGCGCTGGGAGCGTCAGTTGGAGCTGTTTCCGCAGATCACTTGGAGTGTAACACCGTGGAATAAGATTGCTGATAAATCGGCAGATCTCCAAGGAGCTTTAAAAGACAATGTTGCGCTTGCCCTGAAAGTTCTTGAAGCTGATAGACGGCCATATTTCTATCCGCTCAATCAGGGATTCTACTGGCAGGCGCATCTGGAAAGTTCGGTGCGCGAGATGGCGGTGCGCCGCAATCTACGCGATTTTGAACAGTTGAAGACCGATGCGGAACAGGATGGTTCACCGAAGGACAGATTGACGGGACGTGATGAGGTCATCGGACAGACCCCGTATTCTGCTATCTCTCTGATTAAGCGGTTCTTCTTTAAGTCTGTCATTCAACCGAAAATAAACTGCCGGGAGGAAGTTTTCTGGGATGCCGCAGGCTATGCGGATACGCGCTCGATTTCTGAAAGAAACAAACTCTCTGAAGATGAAATGGCGCAGAAAAAAACCAAATCCGCCAATCCTTACATTGCTGTGATCGCCATGGATGGTGATCACATGGGCAAATGGATGTCCGGTGAAAAATCCCGTCCGCTGCTGGAAAAGCTGGCGGGCAAGGCGCCGGCGTATTTCAAATCGCTTGGCCTGTCCGAAATGGTGAAACGCGCATTGACACCCTCGTATCATGCGCAGTTCAGCGAGGCGCTGGCTAATTTTTCGTTGCATGTGGCGGACAAAGTTGTCGCGGCGTATAACGGTCAGCTCATCTATGCTGGCGGTGATGATGTCCTGGCGATGCTGCCCTCTTCGGAGGCGCTGGCGTGCGCTTTTGCGCTGCGCTGTTGTTTCAGGGGTGAACAATTGCCGGATCACATCGCTAGACGGGTTTCGGAAAATGGAATATCCAGTGAACAAAGCAACGGATTTGTTGATGTCGGCACCGGCTTTCCGCTGATGATGCCGGGCCTTGAAGCGGATGTTTCCTGCGGCATAGCTATCGGACATCACTCGCATCCCCTGCAGGCATTGGTCAGAGCGGCTCAGACCGCCGAGAAACGTGCGAAAGCGGAGGAAGTTTATAATCGTTCGGCATTTGCCGTTAATCTGGTAAAGCGCAGCGGTGAAATAATCCACTGGGGCGGCAAATGGGACTCCGCCGCTTTGCCGCTTTTCAGTAAATTCTGTGACCTGACTGATGATGGCACGTTGAGTGGACGTTTTCCTTACGCGCTTGCCGCGTTGCTCAAACCCTATGATTTTGAGAACTCACCACCAGATGCCAACTTCAATGGCGTTGTGGTGAAAGAACTACAGCATGTGGTTGATCGACAGAGTGATAATAAGATTGCGGATCTACCTTATTCAAACGAATATCTGAATGAGTGTGTCGAGAAAAAGCGTTGGCAGGATTTTACTAACTTGTTTTTGGCGGCGACTTTCATAAACCGGCAGAGAGGAGAGGAGTAACATGAATTGGCATGAATTGACATTAAAACCACAGGACATACTTTTTTTTCGCGACGCAAAACCGATGGAAGCTTCATCAGTTGGCTGTGGCGCAAACTGGCCGTTGCCTAATGTGTTGCACGATGCGCTAATCAGTACTATGAAGCAGTACTGGCCTGAACCGCAGGAGTGGGAGTTTGAGCATAAACACAGTAATAAAGCTGACAACAGGGAAGATCTTTCGAATCTTCGTTTTGGCGGTCTTCAGACTACGGGTTTGCTGCCGTGCAGAAATGGCGAAACATTTTACCCCTGTCCGGCAGATATCGATCCTGATGGGAATCAGATGCTGTTGAAAAAATACAGCGGTTTTCGCAATCTGGCTGATTTTCTTAAATATGGCTGTACATTGAAAGGCAAGCCCAGCAAGAAGAAAGGAGAGGAGTGGATAACGCAGAGAGCCATGGAAAAATATCTTGTCGGCGAAAACATTTCCTTCGATACCAGCCAGGAGGCGCTTTATGACAAAGAAAGTCGAACCGGCATAGCAATTGACGCTCAGCGTGGAGCCACAGAGGGTGGAATGCTCTATCTTGCCGAATATCTGCGTTTGCGAGATGATGTCTCTTTACGCGGGTATGCCGCATGTGAGTCGGTATGTCGTGCTAGCAATGCTACTGACGCGCTGGATAAATTTTTTGCGGATGGTAAAGATCAGAATGTTGTCATCGGAGGTCAACAGGGCATCGCTCAGGTGTCTGCTGATGCGATAGATAAAGATCTGCCTGTCGCTCTGCCGGGGGGCGGAGGTCATGGATGTTATCTCAAATGGATTCTGTTGACACCGGCGATCTTTAACAATGGTTGGCTACCCGATTGGATTGATGTCGATAACGGAAAAGTCCTGCTTCCGGTCGACAAGCCGGAGCGCAAGCCCGGTGAAAGTCGTGCTGATTGGCGGAAACGTTTCCCTGCTGCTTTAGGGGCGCAACTGTGTGCGGTGAGAATGGAGAAGCCGATTGTTGTGTCGGGTTGGAACTTACGGAAGGGTGGTCCGCGTGCTACGCGTCTGGCTGTTCCGGCTGGATCGGTTTACTGGTTTAAAGCCGATAGCGTGGAGGATGCCATCGCATTGAACTCGGCATTGCACGGACGTTTTAAAAGTAACTACTTCGGTGAAAAGGGTTACGGATTGGGAATTTGTCAAATGTTGGAAGAAATCGAAACCATAGGAGAATAAACAATGAAGAAAAGTATCATGTATCTGTTTGCAAGAACCCCGGTCCATGTGGGTGCCGGTAACTCGGTCGGCGCGGTGGACTCACCTGTCATGCGCGAGCGCCACACGCGCATTCCGATCATTCCGGGATCGTCGTTGAAGGGCGTTCTGTCGGATCTTTGGAATGAGGTTGATGGCGACAAAATCATCCGCAGTGAGGAAGGTAAAGCGCTGTTTGGCGAGGATGAAGGCGGCACGAAAAAAGATGGCGAGGAAATCAAGGCAAAAGCTGGCAAACTTTCAATCGGCGAAGCCCGTGTTCTGGCCTTCCCGGTGCGCTCCGCCAAAGGCATGTTCGCCTGGATCACCTGCCCGCTGGTACTGAACCGCTATGCGCGTGATGCGGGAGTGGATTTTGATGCACTGCCCGAATTAGGCGAGATGGATTGCCTGGCAGGCGGGGGAGTATGTGATTCAGAGAAGGTTGTTCTCGAAGAGTATGTTCTTTGTGTTAAGGGCGGCGTTCAAAGCTGCGCAGCAAAGCTCAAAGAGATTCTGCAAAGCAACTCACTCTGGCAGAGTGTGGATGAACATCTCGTTATCCTCAGTAACACACTTTTTTCGTATTTCGTTGAAAATGCATGTTCGGTTGTCACACGTAACAGAATTGATGATGAAACTGGAGCGGCAGTAAAAGGCGGTTTGTTCAGTCAGGAAGAAGTGCCTTCCGAAACCCTGTTTTATGCCAATATCGCATCTGCTGACGATGAGATTGCTCTCAAGCTCGGTAAGGGAGTTGCCGCAGTCAACGGAGTTTTGCAGGTTGGCGGAAACGAAACCATTGGACTCGGCTTCTGTGATGTGGAGGTGAAATGATGCAGAACTTAGACCAAATAAGAGCATGTAATGCTTATAACAGCACTCGTGGCGAAACTTTCTCTGGGAAAGCGGGCGGTGAGGTTGCCAAGAAGATACCAGCTTTGATTATTGAGCATGGTTTGCTTGCAACTCTGGCTTTCGCACTTGAAAACAACAGTAAGGGCAAAGGAGTGAATAGCGGCCATGAAGCTGTGCTTGATACGGTTGCACAGCATCTTTCATCCAAAGGGATTGAACGTTTACCCGCCGGAATTAGAACGGCTGAAAAGTGGTTTGAATTTCTTGTTAAAACGGCTAACTCTCAACAACTTAGAGAACAGACTGATGAGGCAATGAACTATCTGAGTTATTTCAGGCGTTTTGCAACAAAATCTGGTCAAGGAGGTTGATATGCTTTATGTAACAGCATCAAAAGATGTTCGTGAAGCACTCTCTTCAAACTGGGCGGGGTTGCAAAATCAATACATGCACTACAATCAGTTGATGGATTATGGCCGGGATGCTTCGCCGCAAGAGAAACGCGAACGTGAAAATCTTCCTAAAGAGATTGCTCTTGGCGAGTTTGATCGAGTAGAGTCGCCCAATTTACGACTAACCAAATTTCTACACCTTGGCAACAACTTTAAGCGAGTTGAATGCGATGCAGTGGTCGCAGTAGCTAATCGCAATCAGGCGAAGCTGGAGAGGCTCAGCGCGCAGTTTCAGTTCAAAGCGAACCTGCCTGGTGAACGACGCATAAAGCTTGCAATGGGAGGACGTATGATCGTTAACCATGCGGGAGGTGTTCTCGAAAATGCCGGCATATGTCTTCACAGCAATGCAGGAGTGCCCTGCATCCCCGGATCGGCAGTGAAGGGTGTATCTCGTCATGCGGCTTGGTGCGAGTGGATTGAGAGTCATGAAAATGGCGAAATTGAGAATGCAAAGAAGCTTGCACTGCTGATAGCTGCCTGCTTCGGATTTCCTTCAAACGATAATACGCTCGATGTTTTCTGTGCTGAACAGTGGCCACAGTTTTTCTCCGGCAACGGAAAGTATGCCCACTTTGCCGGAATGGTTGCATTTATGCCCGCCATGCCTTTGGAGGGTGTTAAGCTGGTGACTGATGTCTGCACCTGTCACCATGCTGGCTATTACCAAGGGAAACAGGAAAAATGGGACAATGAAAGTCCTAATCCGCAGTTTTTCCCGGCTGTGGAGCAGGGATCGATGTTTGAATTTGTGCTTCGACCAACTCGACGTATTGCCTACGCACTGAGCGCCTTCGATGGCATTGGTGAGTCGGATGTATTGGATTTTGCTGAGAAATCGGTGCGGTCTGCTGCCGAGGATTTTGGGTTTGGCTCAAAAACATCCAGTGGCTATGGTTGGTTTTATGAAGATCAGCAGAAACTGGAGCGAATAGAGCTGAATAAAAAACGCGAAGCGGAACGCATTCAACGTCAGATTGAAAAGGAGCGGCAAAAGGAAATAGAGGCTGAACGTGCTGAAGAACGCCGAGATGATAAAAGAAAACTTGATGCAATGAGTGCAGAAGAGAGAGCCTCGTATGAGGTTTCCAAGTGGCAACCGGATAAAATCAATGCTCTTCTTTGCAACGCCACCAGCTTCAGGAAGTTGGAGCTGGACCTGAAAGTCGCGTTAGTCCGCTCGCTTGCCGATGCTAACAGCGCGCTTTGGAAGACACTCAAGGAGCGTGCTCAGAATGGAAAGAAAAAAGAAAAAAAACAGGCTCAACCCATCCGGGATGAGATCTACAGAGTTGCAAAAACTTTAACCCCAAAGGTGAAGATGCCATGAAAAAAGCAGTAGCAAAAATTGAGTTGACAACCCCCTGCATCAGCTCGGGGGCGGATCAGAAGGTGGGAGAGTTGCGTTCAGCTTCGATGCGTGGATTGTTGCACTTCTGGTTTAGAGTAACCGGTGGTTCTCTTGTTGACGAACAGGCGATCTTTGGACGGATAGGCAAACAGGAATACATACGCAAAGGTTCGTTGACAACACGTTTGCGTGTGCCGCCGGATCTGAAGTGCAAATGTAAAGATGGAAAGTCCCTTTGCGGAAATAACTTTGATTACTTTCTATGGCCCTTGCGGGATCAGAAGCATACTCCTGGCTCAGGACAGCGTGGTATCATTGAGCAGGGGCAAAGCTTTGAATTACTACTTTCTCATCAACGTATACAAAGTGGTAGGTTGCTATCGGAAAATGTTCTTAAAACTGCACTTTTATTAGGTTCACTAGGCACGCGTTCCCGTCGTTGCTACGGCAGTTTGTGGCCAACCGAAATTGAAATTGACGGGGGCCTTTGGGCAGCCCCAAAGAGCTTGGACGAATTGTCACAAGAGTTGAACTTACTGCTGACAGGCAAAAATATTTCGGTTGCCTGTTGGGGATCGGAGACCGATTGGCGCAGCTCTGTTAAGTTGGCTTCTGATACATTCAAACACTACCGATGTGGCAGTGAGACAAGTGGCGGCACGCCAACTAAGTGGGGACGGAATGACCATGATACGCCCCTGCAAAGAGGTGACCGCCTCTATCGTCCGGCTTTCGGTCTTCCTCTGGCACAGCGGTATAGCGGAAAAAAAAGGATGACTACGCGCACTTTTGTTGATGACGGAAGTCGTAAAGGTAATGACCGCTGGGCAAGCCCTTTATTGCTGAAAGTTGTCCCGCTGGAGGGAAAGTATTTTGTGTTGGCAATATTCTTGAATGACTATCTGCTGAAAGAGGGTACTCGATTACAGGTGAAAGAAAAAGGCCGCGTAGTTGCCGACGCTGAGCTTAATCTGGATCTATGGAGAGAGGTTAAAAGCTTCGGTGATATGCTTTATTCGCCATAATAAAATGAACTTCAATCTCGATCTATCCCCTGCCACTTCAAGGTTGAAATGGTTGCTGACCGGAAATTTACAGCGGCAACTTCTCAATTTACGGATCTTCAAGTTTGCCGAACAATACTGTAGTTCCGACCACCTCCAAGACTAACCCGCCAAAAAGCACAAAAACCATGTCCAACCCGCTCCGCAATCAGAACATCAACTACGCCGACGGATGGTTCTTCGTCACAATGCAGGTGGCGCACAATAAGACGATGTTCGGCGCAATCACGAGTGCAGGGTGCGAACTGAACGAGCTGGGTCGGCAGGTCGGGAGTGCCTGGGAGGGGATGTTCGCGCGTCACCCGGAGGCGTATCGTGATGAATACGTCGTGATGCCCAACCATTTCCACGCCGTGATCCGCATCCATCCGCGACCTGCCAACAAACCGAATCATCTTTCGTACCTGTTGCAGGGTTTCAAAAGTTTTTCCACGCATGTGTATCACGGCCGTTCCAGAGCCGGACAATGCCCGGATATCGGCACCCGCCTCTGGTTGTCCAGTTATTACGACAACCTGATCACCTCGCGCCGGGAGCTTGAAAATATCCGCGCCTATGTCCGTAACAACCCGGCCCGCTGGGACGACGACCGTTTCGGCCCCGTGACCAGCCATTACTGCGGAAATTTTGAGCTGCTGCACGGTGAGATGGTGGCGTATGTGGCCTCCGAACGGCAGGACACGGAGGCCCTGCCGAACGACACGAACCGAGCCGACACGGCTTCCCATCCACACAGTCCCTCTCGTGCGGACGAACCTCCTTGTCCGGCCGTTATTTCCACCTTCACCAGCCCCCAGGAGCGCGGCGTGCTGGCGCACTGCCTGGCAGTCCGCCGGCCGTTCGTGCACGTCATGCCCGGCGGCATTCCATCGTCGCTGCCGCCCGCCGTCGCTCGCGCCTGCGCTGATGGCTGGGCGCTTGTGCTCTCTCCGGTCGAGACCGGCACTGGCGTCAACAAGCAGCGCTCTATCTGGTGCAACCGCTATGTGCTTGATCACGCAGCGCACATAGCGTGTGGCCGTATCCGTCCGGGCGGTACACTCGAAACCCTGCTGCAAACCCGACACCAACCCATTTCGCACTCCCTGCCGCCATTATCGTTGCAGTCATTATCGTTGTCCGGACCTTCGTGTCCGGACTGAGAAAGGAAAAAGCCATGAAAGACCAAGTTGTATTAATCAGTGTCGGGGGTTCACCGGCAGTTAACATTTTTGTTTTAAAGGAACGTCGCCCCAGCTGTGTTATCTTTTTTTCATCTGTGGATACCAGAGGGCAGGTTGAAAAAGAACTTC
>JAWOEI010000045.1:0-8235 GCA_046482825.1 Kiritimatiellia bacterium | reverse complement strand
AATCACAATGTGGCTATACTCCTGCGTGGAGAAAGCCGAGGCTGTTCTCGGAGAGTAGAAGACTACCTGAGGCGGCATACGTGACAGTATATCCGCACGGTTATACGGATAATAAGTCATAAAGCAGAAAAACTCCGCCGGAAAACCGGCGGGGTTTTTCTTCTGGTTTGATGCGGCCGGATTTTATCAGGCGCGGCCCTTAGCTTTGAGAAACTTGAAACTGCCGGTAATCTTATCCAGCGTTTTGGGATCGGCTTCGCTCTCGACGATATACCAATCCAGCACATCCTTCTCTGCGGCAGCGAAAACCGCATCCCAGTCAACACCCTTTACGCCATCAGGCACCTGGCCCAGTATGCCGGGACCGGGATAAACCTCTTTAGCATGCAGTGTACGCAAACGGTTGGGATATTTGTTCATCCAAAATACGGGATCCTCACCAGCCGCAACCACGTGTCCCACATCCATCTGGGTGCAGACATCCGGCGATGCGTTATCGAAAATAAGTTCCCACATGCACTTGTTGCAGCTGGAGTACTTCTTTTTAAACTCATGCTGGTGGTTATGATAACCGACATACATGCCGGCCGATCCGGCTGTTTCAGCGGCAATGGAAAGATCTTCGGCAATTTTCTTACACCCGTCTGCTGTTTTCGGGCGTCCTATCCATGACACCATCAGATACTTGTTGCCGACTACGGCATTATATTCCATAGTTTCCCGGATCTTATCCGGTTTAAGAGAATCGAGTTTCGTATGGGTGCCGCAGGCACGCAGTCCGCAGTCATCGATGAGCTGCTTCAATTCTTTAGCACTTTTGCCGTAATATCCGGCAAATTCCACTCCGGCATACCCTATTTCTTTGATACCTTTCAGAGTGCCGACCAGATCCTTCTTACACATTTCGCGCACGGAGTAAAGCTGGACACCCACTTCAGGTTTTCTCCTCCCCGGAATCAACATTCCGGCCCTGGAAACCGCAGGTACGGCAACAGCCGCCGTGAGGCCCGCTCTCAGAAAACCACGTCTTGAAAAAGTCTTGTGATCACTCATTTCATTCCCTTCAGTATTTATTAATTGACCCGATGATTATTACAGATTTGCCGTTCTGTGGCAAGAAGCAAGTAGTCAGAGATTTTGTCTTGGGCGCATCTGCGAATCGTCAAATTTACGGCAATTTGCATCATACATCTTCCGAGGTCAAGGACCTCGGTTACAGTTCTAATGCATTTTTACTGTAGGGCGGGGTCCGTGACCCCGCCGTGCACCGATTCGCAGATGCGCCCTTTTGTCTTAAAACAACAAGGGCCCGCAAAAATGCGGACCCCTGTTTGTCAGTTGTTATTTAAAACAATTTACAGCAGATTACTCGACAACAGCCTTGAAGAAGTCTGTTGCATTGGCAACGCCGCTGATATCAATCTGAACGGTGTCATTACCACTGCCGACCGCCGCGGAACCGACTTCTGTCCATGTTCCGTCAAGGGTGGTTGTGGAATAGAGCGTCAGAGTGCCGTTGATATTATCGAGGTCAACATTTGCGTTGTCCGTATTACCGACAACGATTGTGACATCGGTACCGTCAACAGTGATCGAATCGATCGTCAGTTCGGCATTTGTATCCGGTGCAACATTCAGCAGGTAGTCATCTTCCAGACCTGTGAAATCGGATCCCGGTGTAAGACCGTTGGCCGAAGCCCAGGGTCCGACTGAATCGTACGGATAACTTCCGTCGCCGATAGGCTGGCTACTGTCGGCATACTCAACAACGGCTGTAACCGTGCAGGATTCAGAACCTGCGGCCGTCAGGTTTGTTGTAATGCTTACCGCATCAACAACACCGGCTTCAGAAACCGCACCGTTCAGAGATGCAAGCCACATCCAGTCATCGGTTGCAGTGATTTCAACAGAAGTTCCTGATTCAACAGGTCCCTCGGGATTGAATGTCACATTGCCGCCTTCTGACACCAGAGTGATCATAACAGCTGTACCGCCGCCGAAGACTTCTGCGTAATCAGTATCAGTTAAAACGAACTCATCCACCGATCCAGTTCCCTGAAAACTGACTTTCTCCAGAACATTGTCGTAATCATTCACACAACTATGGAAATATGTTCCACCGTTGACATCGCCATCATAATCATAAGCATTGCCATGACTTATAACAGTACCATCCAGAGCAATGCGACAGAAAACTTCACCGTTAATTTCTTCATCGTAATACACCGCTATGGACAGCCGATACCACTGATCAGGATCAATGGTCAGTCCGTCAATCACTGAATTTGTCAGGGTAAGCGTATAATCCCAGTTTGGCTCTCCCGGATCGTCATAACGTCCATGTCTTACGACCAGATTTGACTGAGCGTTGACAAACAGAGCCACCTTCAGATCATCGTCGTCAATCAGAGGATCATCTTCACTCGGTGTGAATTGAATCATTGTATCGACGTAAAGGTATGAATTGTCTGCCACTGTTACTCCACAGGTTCGAGAGAGTGTGTTTCCCTCTGTTGCCAGATCGAGCATGAGTTCAGAAGTACCTATAATGGGGCCATCGCCTGTATAAGACGCATAAGCCTCATTCGTAAGTATAATCATTGAAGCATCGCCAGCTTCAGCAAACCAGGCATAGTTGGTCACTTCATCAAGTCCACCTTCCGTAGTGAACTTGTACTGGGAAATGGCCAGGCCTTCGCTGCCGCCGTCAGACACTTCAAACGAGTCCTCCACATAATTCGTCGCAGCCGTTGCACTCAGCGCAGAAGCGCAGGCACAGACCGCTCCAAATTTAAACAACTGTTTTAAAGTCAGGTTCATAATAAACCCTCCTAACATCTGTTTTCAGCTATTCCAAGAACAGCTGTAATTATAGAATCCTGATTCATACAGCCCTTTGGGGAGGCTATATCAGTCAAGACCATTCTTTCGTTGATACTGGTATGGTATTTAATAAATTACTGTCGATCAAGCACAAAGCAAAAAAAAATAACTTTTTTATATCTAATCACAGTGGCGGATCAAGCTCTTTCTCCACAGGATTTTTCACGCGCCTGAAAACAGCAAAATGGCCTATAACAAAAGCTGTCAGCAACAGAAGGGCAACGGTCCAGCGCCTGCGGGGATCATTGAAATATTCAAGGAAGTGCTCGCCGAGAAGATCTGTAGCGTAAAGATACAGGAGATTCTGCAGAACCGTGGTCAGGATGAGAACTGAGAGAAAACGCAAAAAACTGTAATGTATTGCTCCTGCGGAGACATAGGCCACGCTCCTGGCTCCCGGGAAGAAGCGGGCGCCTGTCACCACTTTCACGGCATGACGTGAAAAGTATTTTTTCATATTTTCTATACGTCTGATATCAATCCAGCCGCGCTCGAGACAGAAAGCCATGGCATAACGCCCTATCAGGTATAACACCAGATCTCCGCCGAGGCTGCCGGCCATCATCCCGCTGAACGCCACCCACCAATTGAGTCGCGCAGTGGACACCAGCAGCCCGACCGCACAGCGGGCGGCATCCTCGAGAAAACATACAGCCAGGGCTACCAGCACACACTGGAGCCAGATATTTCCAGTCAGCTGATCGCAAAGATCGATAAACACGGACTCACTCACATATTGTATCCTTCAGCGGGGATTCCTGCACCAAGCCATTCTCAGACTCCGGCAGGTCTTCAACATCCCGCAAGGTTTTCCGCATAACCCGGGTACGCACTTCCGCTTTTTCCAGAACACTGCCAGCTTCGCTGATTTTCTTCTGAACCTTTTCAAACACATCACCGAACTTCATGAATTCCGTCTTAACCGATCCGAGCACACGCCAGACCTCGCTACTGCGCTTTTCTATGGCCAGGGTTTTGAAACCCATCTGCAGGCTGTTCAGCAGAGCGGTCAGAGTTGTAGGTCCGGCGATGGTGATCCTGAAATCGCGCTGTATTCCATCCACAAGCCCGGGGCGGCGCAGAACCTCTGCATACAAGCCTTCCACAGGAAGGAACATGATGGCAAAATCCGTGGTATGCGGCGGTGCCAGATATTTGCGTATTTCCTTAGCCGAATTTTTAACCTGGCGCTCCAGTTGATGCAGAGCCTGGTCTGCCGCATCCTTGTCGGCAGCGTCAACCGCCGACTGCAGGCGCTCATAATCCTCTTTGGGAAATTTTGAATCTATCGGCAGCCACACCGGAGCACCGTCATCCTCACGTCCGGGAAGTTTTACAGCAAACTCGACAATGCCGTTGATCCGGGGATTTGTTTTCACATTGCGGCTGAACTGATCGGGGGTGAGGATTTCGGAGATAATCGCATCCAGCTGAAACTCCCCCCATATACCGCGGCTTTTTACATTAGTCAGCACCCGCTTGAGATCGCCGACTCCCGTTGCCAGCTGATGCATCTCGCCCAGGCCTCTGGCAACAGCCTCGAGTCTTTTACTGACGAGCTCAAAGCTTTCACCCAGGCGTTTTTCCAGTGTGTCGTGCAATTTTTCATCGACCGTCCGGCGCATTTCTTCGAGCTTCTCTGAGTTTTCACCGCGCAGTCTGTCCAGATTCTCCCCCAGGGTTACGCGCACAGAATCCAGCTGTCTGCTCTGAGTTTCTGCCATACGGGACTGTCCCTCGGAAAGTTCCCTGCGGAGTTCTCCCAGCACGTTGGCCACCTCTTCCCGCAGGGCTCTGGCATCGTCATTCTGCGATTTCTGCTGACGGTTAAGTTCCTGGCGGAGAGCCTCCTCCACCCGGCGCAACTCATCATCAGTCGCTCCTTTTTTCATAAAAAGAAGTCCCAGAAGAACAACGACAGCCCCCAGCAGTCCGATAGTAATAAAATCCAGCATCCCGACTAAACTCCTGAAATTTTCCAGGCCGAAAACCTTTTACAATATAAGTACGGCGCACGGATATACTTATACAGAAAATTCCGGATGTTATCAACGGCTATATTTATGTTTGGGTGTGCCGCTTATAAAGCGGCTACTACATTGCTGCTGAGAGTCAACTCTACAGTTTCCTCCGCGCCTCTGCGCGAAACAAATTCTGTCTTCTGCATGCGTTGTGAAAAAAATTAATACCTGTCCCTAATTTCCTCTAATTTTCTTTTCCCGCGAATCTCCGCCAATCTCTGTTGCGGCAGAAATTTTTTTAACGCTAATCGCTAAAAATTCCCGTCGCTAAGGCTTTTCCAGTAATCTCAAACGTATTAAATTTTAAGTGATTAACGGCCCCGCGCAGCGGGGATAAAATTTAATGCGCCTTTCGCGAAGATTAGCGGGCCAAAAACCTGGAAACACATTAAAGCCTGTCACTGATTCTCTCGTGGTTTCCGTGGTTTGAATAACTACGAATAACGAGAATCAGCGCGAATCAGATTCTGCTTTACGCATGCCGTTGTGCCTCGGCATAGTGCCGCGACAGCGCTACGCCTCCAGGAAAACGGCACTGCGAAGCCTATTGTTTTTTCTGCTTATCGTCAAACAGCAGTGCTATTGATTCAAGAGTCTTATCCACCAGTATCTGTCCGCCTTCGGGCCCGACTGCGGTGGACTGCGGCACAGCACTGTAACCGCCGCCTACTGTCGCCCGTGCGGAAGGCAGATATGAATGACGCTTGTCCGACGGACTTGAGAGCTGAATCAGCACGGTCTGCTGTGCGGGACTGCGTGCGTGGATGCGCATAGCGTAATCCTGGAACAGCTCGAAGGGATTTGTGGCGACAGCCACTTCGTCCAGACGCAGTACGTGAATCTCGATGCGATTCACCATATCAGATTTCTGTTGCTTTTTATATAGATCGATCGTACGTTTAAACCATCGCATGCGACCCTCCGCGTAACTTTTGTTCTTGTCGCATTCGGCACGTTTTTTGAAGGACGCATATTGTGCGCGGGCTTTCTGAAGCTCTTTTTCAGTGATTCTGCGCATAGGCAGGTTAAACCGTTCAACGCAATGCTCGAAAGCGATATCCTTGCGTATATCCTGGCGTATTACTTCCCATGTTTCGTTGAATGTCCGTGCGATGCGCCGTCCCAGCTCCTGTTTGCGCGACATTTTACGCAGTTTCTCCATGCGTTTTTCCGCCGCATTGCGCAGCATAGGCCTTGGCACCTGATCACCACCTGGACCGCAGAATCCCAGAACCACCAGGTCCTGACCGTATTTCGCTTTCAGGTTTTCGCGTACATGTCCCCAGTAATCTGAACTCACCTGATGTATGGTTTCGACAACCTGCGCCGGGCATGGTACAGCTAGGGAGGCCGCTACCAGCTTTCCTTCATTATCCGTGAAGCACAGAACATCCACAGCATGATCTTCCCATCCCTCCAGATGAGAGAAATCAGGTTTGTCGGTATCGCCGTACATCTTGGCCCTGCCGTCGGCATACACGACCCTGCGATTATGGCCGACTACCGCGTGTCCCAGGCCCCAGGCCATGCCGCCGGGTTTGCGTTCCTTCCACGCCTTGACCGTCGCTTCCGCCATGCGCTCATACATAAACTGCAGATAGTCCCGGGGCTGCATG
Source organism: Kiritimatiellia bacterium (assembly GCA_046482825.1). Lineage (GTDB taxonomy): Bacteria > Verrucomicrobiota > Kiritimatiellia > RFP12 > UBA1067 > M55B167. The sequence goes on along the minus strand of JAWOEI010000045.1, from coordinate 1,715 downwards.
GCATCTGCGTAATCGTCGAACCGCTCTTGATTCGGAGTAGGGCCTGTATGCGTGTGCGTGCCGGTGAGAAAGAGTTTGTTTATGTCGAATCCCGGCAGACGCGGTGCTACATACTCACGGAACTCGCGTTGTATGCGGGCAGTCGGATAAACTATATCCATCGCGATGATGATAGCCTGTGCTGACTCCCGGTCCGACTCTCGTGATTCCAGTGCCAGAATGCAAGCCATGCATGGACTTTCCACTGAGCGCGCGATACGCTGATGGAACTGTCCGGCCAGCGAGATAGGCTGATCCGGTGTAATTGAAACGTCTTCTGAGCCGACTAAAAGTTCCGCTGTCATGCCGATTGAGGCGAAGCTAATAGCGGTTATAACTGTCAAAATGTTTTTGTTCATATTTTCCTTTCTTTCTTATTTGTATCCGCGGATGAAGTCGAGGCAGTACTTCACGTCCTGATCTATCTGTGGAGACACGGCATCGAATTCGATACCGATATGCCCGGTGAAATTCTGTTTTTTCAGTTCCGCCATAATGGCGGGGATATTGCCAATGCCCTGACCGTAGGGGAGGTCGGGGCTGCCCTGTTTTGCCTCCTTGACATCCTTCAGGTGCACAGATTTTACGCGGCCCTTCACTGTTTTGAGATAAGAGACCGGATCCATGCCGGAACGATAGATATGTCCTGTATCGACAGAGAATCCCATTCGCGGGTCGCGCCTTTTCATCAGCCCCATCAGATAGTCGGGATCCCAGTTGCGGTAATGAGGTTTGCCGGGATTCTTTGCGTGGTTGTGGAAGCAGAGCTGAATATCGTACTCTTTAACCAGGCGTTCTAGGAGGTCGAAACGGTCAGCTGGCGGTTCGCCGGTGAGTCCCCGCAGCCCAAGTTTTTTTGCAAAGGCAAAAAGTTTACGTGTCTCCTCCTCTGTCTTGCCGATATCCGCAAAGTAGGCATTGACGGCCCGGATGCCGCTTGTCTGCAATTTAGCCTTCAGCGCTGCAATGTGCTCGTCCGGAAGGTTTTGGTTCAAAATCACATCGGGATGTTCCGGACTGAGCTTCTGCCAGAGAAAAAATTCAATAACCTCCGCGCCACATGCTTCCGCTTTGTCGATTGCCTCGAATACTGTTACTTTTCGGAACGAATAAGCGCAAACCCCCAGCTCAAATTGGTTTGCATATGCCACACAGCTTGCCATCATCACGGCAATTGCACCCGTAAATAATTTTCTCATTTCAAATCCTCCAGCTTGCGATTTCAGTTTTCAGCTGTAATCCATCCCGCGAAAACTTACCCGCTTTATAAGCCTTTTATTTTTACAAAGTATGTTTCATTATGTCAAAATCGGAGCGGCATTGCTATTGCGTTAATTGACAAGTTGATTGTAACATTGCACAAAACATAATTTGTTTCGTGCAGAGGCAAAGAGGAAACTGTAGAGTTGACTTTCAGGAAAAATTAATACCTATCCCGAATTTTCTTTACGTGACAGCCGCGTAACTTCGCGTTCAAACCTCTTTCTTTTCCCGCGAATCTCCGCCAATCTCTGTTGCGGCAGAAATTTTTTTAACGCTAATCGCTAAAAATTCCTGTCGCTAAGGCTTTTCCAATAATCTCAAACGTATTAAATTTTAAGTGATTAACGGCCCCGCGTAGCGGGGATAAAATTTAATGCGCCTTTCGCGAAGATTAGCGGGCCAAAATCCTGGAA